>CAYPAS010000013.1:0-15898 GCA_964408785.1 uncultured Gammaproteobacteria bacterium
ATGGGAGTTGAACCCATGTCCAACCGGTTTTCCTAGCTACATTTACAGGAATAGGCCAGTTTGGCAATCTAATTCCCAGAATAACAAACTGGGCAAAAGCGCTGGGAATGAGCTTTCTATTTTTTCGCCACTTTCCGGAAAGCGCAGTTAGCAGCTATCTCCATTTATATGACACCGGAATCTCAACTATGGAGAATCGCTGGATCCGATGGTTAAAGCCTTATTTATTAGGCCATAACTGGGGCATAACTCGGAACATTCCAAGTGAAAGCCCTTGCCGTTTTGGCATTTATGATTTTTCAGCCAGTTTAACGCGGTAGCTGGGCGCGCCCTGAATAACTAAGAAATGTCCGACTGTCGATGCCTGGCATCCCCTGATTATCTTCTTTTTGTTAATGAGCGCAAACTTCTTTCGATATCGCGCTTTTTAATCGCTTCCCGCTTATCATACTTCTTTTTACCGCGAGCTACAGCGAATTCTAACTTAAGAAAACTATGATTAGTATATATTTTTAGGGGTATCAATGTCAAGCCCTCAGTTTGTTTGCGTCCGACGAGGTGGGCAATCTCCGAACGGCGCAAAAGCAGCTTTTTTTCCCTTAATTGACTGCCCTCGGGCAGGTGGCCGGCATTCTTATAAGGAGAGACCTGGCAACCGATCAAATATAGCTCCGGCTGACCGGAATGACTGCGGACACTGATAAAACTGCCGCGCAAACTCAATTGCCCCGCCTTAATAGACTTGACCTCGTGCCCCAAGAGCACGAGGCCAGCCTCATATTTTTCGATTATCTCATAATCGAAACTAGCCTTTCTGTTTTCCGCTAGTTGGGGCATAATTCCATTCCTTTAATTTAGCGATAACTTTTTCATTAGTCATGACGTTTTCTAAATGACGCCGATAACCATCTTCTTCAAAAAGATGTTTCACTTTCTCGCTATTTTCATAACGCTTCTTGAGTTCTTCTAATTTGGAAGATAATTCCTCTTCAGAAATTTTTATTTCTTCCTTGATTGCGATTTCTCTTATAGCCAAAGCTGATTTAACACGCTTAACAGCGTTCGGCGTCATTTCCAAAAGCAACTCTTCTTTGGTTTTTTTAAGATGATTAAGATAGTCTTCAAAACGGCCGCCTTGGCGGATAACACTTTGTTCTAATTCCGCTAGCATGTTGCGGGTTTCGCCATCAACTAATTCGTCAGGAAATTCCCCAAACTTGCTATTATCAACTATCTTAGTCAAAAGTTCGGCTTCTTCCTTGGCTTCTAATTTATGCTTTTTATCATGTAATAAATTTTCCTTGATATTGCTTTTTAATTCTTCAATATCTTTCAATCCGAAAGCGGCGGCGAATTCTCCGTCTAAAGCGGGCTTCAAACGAGCCTGGACATCTTTTATCTTAACCCGGAAATCAACATTCTTACCCGCTAAATTCTTCTGAAAATGATCTTTAGGGTATTCCAAAGAAAAAGAAATTTCTGTTTCTTTCTTAGCGCCGTTTATCTTAGCGTCGAATCCCGGGATAAAATAATCCTTTCCTAATATCAAAGACAGGTCTTTATATTGTCCGTTTTCTACCGGCACTTTATCTAAAGATAAATTGATATCGAGTAAAACCTTGTCGCCAGTTTCCGCCGGCCTTTCAACGCTTTCTTCTCTGGCGCGCATATCTCTCAAATCTTCTATCATCTTATCCACTTCCTGATCATCGACTGCGGCTTCTTCTTTCTTTAAAGACAAGTCCTTGTATTTGCCCAAAGTGATTTCCGGAATAAGAGAAAAGACAACCTTATATTCTAAAGGATTGTTAGGCGCTAATTTAGTGATACTTATCTGCGGCTGGCCGATAGCTTGGCGCTTAGAATTTTCTTCTATCGCCTGATCGACGGTCTTGTTTATCGCTAAACGAGCCGCTTCTTCTAAGATAGACATTTCACCAATCTTTTGTTTGACGACTTCTAGAGGTGCTTTACCCGGACGGAAACCTTCGATTTTCACTTGTTCCGATAGACGACGGGCTGCTTTTTCAAAATAAGAAGAAAATTCTTCATTATCGATAGTAACTAGCAACTCTATCTGGGATTTTTCCAATTCTTTCTTGTTTACTTGCATAATTTCATTTAGTTAAAGGGGTAAGATTTTTCTAGCCCCTGATTATCAAATCTGGTTTTATCTTAACATTTTTCCTGAAAAATTCAAGAATAAAGCGAATAAAAGGAGCGTCTTTCTGGGACGCTCCTTTAAAAACAAACTTGTCTATTTAGAGGAGTAATCCGACAATCAACAAAGCAACGATGTTCAAAACCTTAATCATCGGGTTAACAGCCGGTCCGGCGGTATCCTTATAAGGATCGCCGACAGTGTCGCCGGTAACTGCCGCTTTGTGAGCGTCAGAACCCTTGCCGCCAAAATTACCAGCTTCAATATATTTTTTCGCGTTATCCCAAGCACCACCGCCAGAAGTCATGGAAACCGCAACGAAGATACCGGTAATGATTGAACCGACCAAGAGACCGCCTAAAGCTTCTAGGCCGCGGCCTTCTCCCAAAAAGTTAAAGCCGAAACCTACCAAGATCGGAACGATGACCGGAATGATTGCTGGAATAATCATTTCTTTGATAGCGGCTTTAGTAACGATATCAACAGTGCGGCCGTAGTCCGGTTTTTCACTGCCGTCCATAATACCCGGTTTTTCCTTGAACTGGGCGCGAACATCTTCAACGACGGAACCAGCCGCGCGGCCGACAGCCTTCATCGCCATCGCGCCGAATAAATACGGTAATAAACCGCCGATAAATAAGCCGGTCAAAACATAAGGATTATCAATCAAGAATTGGATATTGCCACCGGAAGATTTTATCTTGAAAGTGAAATCAGCAAAGAGGACTAAAGCGGCTAAAGCGGCTGAACCAATAGCATAACCCTTGGTTACCGCTTTAGTAGTATTACCAACTGCATCAAGCGGATCAGTAACGTTTCTAACATCTTCTCCTAATTCCGCCATTTCCGCGATACCACCGGCGTTATCGGTAATCGGACCATAAGCATCGATAGTAACAATAATGCCAGCCATCGAAAGCATGGCCATAGCCGCAACGGCGATGCCGTAAAGGCCAGACAAAGAATAAGCGCCTAAGATAGCCAAACAGATAACGATTATCGGCCAAGCGGTTGATTTCATGGAAACCGCTAAACCGGCAATGACGTTAGTGCCGTGTCCGGTCTTTGAAGCTTCGGCAATATCTTTAACCGGCTTATACTTAGTCGAAGTGTAGTATTCAGTAATAACGACCAAAAGACCGGTAACCACTAAACCAATAAGGCTTGATAAATAAACCTTGAGACTGCTTTCAGCGGCAATCAAATATCTGGTTATCGGATAAAAGGCGATAGCGGAAATAATACCAGAAGCGGCTAAGCCCTTATATAAAGCGTTCATGATATTATTGCTCTTGCCCAAACGGATAAAGAAGATACCGATAATCGAAGCGATAATCGAAACCGCTCCTAAAACCAAAGGATAAATGATTGCGGTCGAATCGCTGGCCATGGCTAAACTGCCAAGAACCATCGCGGCGATAGAGGTGACGGAATAAGTTTCAAAAAGGTCAGCCGCCATACCAGCGCAATCACCGACGTTGTCACCGACATTGTCAGCGATAACCGCCGGATTACGAGGATCGTCTTCCGGAATGCCTGCTTCGACCTTACCAACCAGGTCAGCTCCGACATCAGCGGCCTTGGTATAAATACCGCCGCCTAAACGGGCGAAGATAGAAATCAAGGATCCGCCAAAAGCGAAACCGACTAAAGCGTGGAGGTCTTTAGTTAAAAAATAAAAAACTGAAGTTCCTAAAAGAGCCAAACCGACAACGAGCATGCCGGTAACACTGCCACCGCGAACGGCGACATTCAAAGCTTTCTTCAAGCCACCGCGAGCCGCTTCCGTAGTTCTGATATTAGCGCGGACGCTAACATACATGCCGATATAACCAGTCAAGGCGGAAAGAGCGGCACCAGCCAAGAAAGCGGCGGCCGTTAACCAACCGAGGCTCGGAATAAATCCGATGAGTAAAAATAGAACGACGGCAACGATAGCCACCGAACGATACTGGCGATTAAGGAAAGCCTTAGCGCCAGCTTGAATCGCTTGAGCGATTTCTTTCATCTTTTCATTGCCTTCAGGCAAACGCAAGATAGAAGCGATGACTATTCCCCCATAGATTAAGGCGGCGATAGCGCTTCCCAGAACGAACATGATAGTAGTTAGATTCATAGTTTTTCTGACTGCTTTTTAAAGCGGCAGTCTTGCTATTTTAATGACTATAATTGTTTAAGGTTATTCAGCGGCCACTTCCGTACCTGCTTGAGCTTCTTCGGCCTGGCCTTCTTCACTCATTTCTTCTTCACTGCTGATAATTTTCTTTTCACCCTCTTCACCCGATTCGATAATATCGATTTTCCAACCGGTTAAACGAGCGGCTAAACGGACATTTTGTCCAGATTTACCAATCGCCAAAGAAAGCTTATCGCTAGAAACTTTGACTACCGCCTTATGCTCAGCTTCATCAAGTTCAATGGAAATAACTTTAGCCGGAGCTAAAGCATTGGCAATGAAACGAGACGGATCTTCGTCGTATTCAATAATATCAATCTTCTCGCCGCCTAATTCGCCAATAATAGTCTGGATGCGAGAACCGCGCTGACCGACGCAGGAGCCAACTGGGTCAACATTCTCGGTGTCGGTCCAAATAGCGACTTTGGAACGAGAACCAGCTTCACGCGCTACTCCTTTTATTTCTACCAAACCATTAGCTATTTCCGGAATTTCTAGATAGAAAACTTTTTTCAAAATTTCATCAGCCCGGCGAGAAAGGACTATTTCCGGACCCTTATGACCATCTCTGACTTCTTTGATAAAAACCTTGATACGGTCATTAGGATTATAACGTTCGCCATAAATCTGTTCTTCCGCCGGCAAGATACCGATGGCTTTACCTAAATCGACAAAAACCAAGCGACCTTCACGGCGCTGGACTATACCGGAAACGACTTCTCTTTCCTTGTCCTTGAATTCGCTGGAAATCATATTCCTTTCCATTTCTCTAAGCTTTTGGATAATAACCTGCTTAGCGGTCTGAGCAGCCATGCGGCCATAGCTTTCCGGAATAGGTAATTCCGTAACTATTTCGTCGCCAATCTGAGCGCCGAACTTTAAAATCGCCGCCTCCTTAATCTGGATATCGGTCTTGGGATTGAATTTTTTCTTGCCTTCTTCGTCTAAAAGGACTTCATTTTCCGGTTCCGGGCGAAAGCTTTGGTGTTCTTCGCGCTTTTTCGGGGTCGGATCATAAAGCTCGCGGAGCATTTCCGCTTCTTCCTGTTCCGGCAGGTCTTCGACGACCGTCTTAACATCAAAAATCTCCGATTTACCGGTATTCGGATCGAATTTTACTTTAATATTCTGGTTCCTTTCGCCATAATCCTTGCGGTAAGCGGCGGCTAAGGCTAATTCGACGGCGGAAATAACCGACTCGAAATCCAGATTTTTCTCTTCACAGAGCTGCTTGATAGCATTGCTGATATCTGACATATTTTTTATATAAATAAAAAGCTAATTGTAAATACAACTAGCTTTGTAAAATATATTACCGTAATATCTTTTTTTTGTCAAAAACGCCATAATTACCTGACGCTGTTCGGCAAATAGTAGAAAAACGAGCCGCTGCCGTTTACCGACCAGCTAAGAGCCGCCAAGGAATACTTGACAATGACGATTGAAGATAGGATTATTAACAAACCGATAGCCGCATTCCTAATGGTTGCCAAAGCTTTTTGGTTAACATCTTTATTTCCCTGGGAGGTCATGTATTTGAAACCAGCGGAAAGAATTATTAAGAACAAAATAAGACCGACGAAAGTCAAGGCGATATTAATTATATTGAGAGCGATAACCCTGATATCCTTAACATCGTCACTGCCGCCATAAACCTCGCCGATTTCCGACAAGCCTATCTGGCTGTCAACCAGGGCTTGATTGCCGCTGGCTAAAACCCGGGGAGCGGCAATAATCGACCAAGAAAACAGGGATAAAATAAAGATAAAAGAAATAACGATCTTTTTGGCGGTCATCATATTTATGATATAATTCATTATACTTATATTATATAAAAAAATATCTGTCGATACAAGAAAATAGCCTAAAATCAAAAATTGCGCGCAATACAGCCATCCAAGCCGCCGGGAAAGTTATTTCTACCTTGCTCGGCCTTTTTTCGTTTGCTCTTATCACCCGCTATCTCGGTTTGGAGGTTTTCGGCAAATACACAACCATCATTACCTTTCTTTCCTTCTTCGCCGTTGCCGCTGATTTAGGCCTTACTTTGGTATCAGCCCAGATGATTAGCGAAGGCAAATACCCAGAAAAAAAGATAATCGCCAACCTTTTCGCTTTCCGCCTGGTTAGTATTTTAGCCACTTTTGCTTTCCTTCCTTTTATCACAATGCTTTCCCCTTATTCAGCCGAAATCAAGGAAGGCATATTCATTGCCGCTATTTCTTTTATCTTTCCTGCCCTTAATCAGGTTCTTGTCGGTCTGCTACAAAACCGCCTGCGCATGGATTATGACGTTTTAGGAGAAATAATCGGCCGCTTCGCTTTGATAGGCGGCATAATCATTAGCCAAAAACTCAACAGCGGTTTAAACGGGATAATCATAGCGACAGTGATTGCCGCCGCTATAAATTTTTTCATCCATCTTTTGACCTGCTGGCGCTTTTCTCCTATTAATCTGGAATATGATAAAAATATCTGGCGCTTAATCGCCAGCCGCTCTTGGCCGATAGCAATTACCACAATTTTAAATCTTATTTACTTAAGAGCCGATACTTTAGCCCTTTCTCTTTTCAGAGGAGATAAAGAAGTCGGACTTTACGGCGCTTCTTATCGGGTTATCGATGTACTAACAACCCTGCCTTTCATGTTCGCCGGCTTAATGCTACCGATAATGAGCCGGGCAATAAACGAAAACCGCTTAGAATATTTCAAAAGGCTTTTACAAAAATCTTTAGACCTAATGTTTGTCGCCTCTCTACCCCTGTTAGTCGGTACTTATTTCTTAGGAAAAGATGTCATGGTAATTATTGCCGGTGAAGATTTTTATTCGGTGCCGGGCCAAGAAAGCGCGATCACCGCCGCCGTGGTGCTCCAACTTTTAATGTTTGCTGTTTTCTTTGTTTTTATCGGCACAATCCTATCGCACGCCGTTATCGCTTTGGGCAAACAGAAAAAAACCATACCATTTTACATCTTTACCAGCCTAAGCTCGCTCCTCGCCTATTTCTGGCTAATCCCTCGTTTTTCTTATTGGGCGGCAGCGGGAATAACTATTTATAGCGAAGCCCTGATTGCTATCTTCAACGGCCTCTGCGTTTATAAAACTATAGGCGGCGGCTGGCGACCGGAACGCTGGCTAAAAACCGCGGCGGCTAGCATCGCCATGGGATTACTTCTTTTTTTCTGGCCCTTTAAAACCGATAATCTATTGGGCTTAGGTTCAGCAATCAGCATCGCCTCCTTGGCCTACTTCATCTTATTAATGATTAGCGGCGCTGTTAAAAAAGAAGAGTTAAAAGAAATTATCAATTCTAAATAAAAATATGGCGGAAGAAAAAATGGCTATTAAAATAGTCTCTGAAGGCGAAGATTATCTGGTTATTGAAAAACCGGCCGGCTTAGCCGTGCATGGCGGCGGCAATCTGGGCGACGAAAAAACCTTGGCTGATTGGCTGATTGAACGTTATCCAGAAATAACAGCTGTCGGCGACGATCCGATACGTCCGGGAATAGTCCATCGCTTAGATAAAGAAGTTAGCGGCCTAATGGTCGTCGCTAAAAATCAAGCCAGCTTTGAAGATTTAAAAAGACAATTCCAAGAAAGAACAATAAAAAAAGAATACTTAGTTTTAGTTCACGGGCAAGTAAGCCAGGACGCCGGAACAATAGATTTTCCCATCACTCGTTCCCGCGACGGTTACCGCATGGCCGCTATGCCAGGAGGGGCGGAAGAATTACTGCGCCGCAAGCACCCGAAAAACCGTGATCAAGGAAATATTGATAGCTGGCTAAAAGCTAAAGAAGCTCTGACTGAATTTGAAGTCAAAAAACGTTTCGTTAATTTTACTTTTTTAAAAGCTATCATAAAAACCGGCCGCGCCCACCAGATACGCGTCCATTTTTACGCCTACGGACATCCAGTTGTCGGCGACCCTCTTTACAACACTAAGCGCAGCCGCGTGAAAGACGAAAAAACAGGAATCAATCGCATATTCTTAGCTTCCTGTCTTCTCGGCTTTAATTCCCGCGATGGCGTCTGGCAAGAATTCCAATTACCACTACCAGAAGACTTAGAAAATTTTTTGCCAAAAAATTAAAAGTCTTTATTTTTTGACGCTGAATCTCTTTTCGACTATAATTAATAACATTGAATATCTTTAAATAAATAAGAATCTTATGAATAAAACAATCAAAAGCTTGTTTTCCAAAGACAAGTTCATCAGGATAACCTTACCGGTAATCTTGGTAATCATCCTGGCTATCATCGGCCTCTTTTCCTTCAACTCCCAGAACAAGAATCTAAGTATGGAAGAGGCGAAAGAAAAAGCAGAAAAATTTGTTAATGATTTCCTGCTCCAAAGCGGCAACAAAGCCAACATCAAAGAAATAACTAGCGAATACGGCTTATATAAATTGAAGATCGATATCACCGACAGTGTTGTCGATTCTTATATCTCCAAGGATGGCAAGCTTTTCTTCCCGCAAGCTTTAGATATAGACGATATCAGGGGAAAGGCTAATGGCCAGGACGGCGGCACCAACACCAATCAAGCGCCAGCCGCAACCGTTTCTAAAAAGAGCGCTAAGCCGAAAGTAGAATTATTCGTCATGAGCTATTGTCCTTACGGCACCCAGATTGAAAAGGGCATGCTGCCAGTCGTAGAAGCCTTGGGTGATAAAATCGATTTCAGCTTGAAATTCTGCGACTACGCCATGCACGGAGAAAAAGAAATCGTTGAAAACACTAACCAGTATTGTATCCAGCAAGAACAGCCGGATAAATTCGCTTCTTATCTCAGCTGCTTCCTCGAATCTAGCGATTCCGCCAGCTGTTTGGACAAGGTCGGCGTCGACAAGAAAAAATTAAGCAGCTGCTACGAAAAGACTGACAAGAAATTTTCCATCATCCAGAATTTTAAAGACAAAAAGGGTTATAAGGGTAGCTATCCGGGATACGACGTCTTCAAGGATGACAACGAAAAATACAATGTCGGCGGTTCTCCAACTTTAATAATCAACGGCGAAGAAATTTCTAGCGCCCGCGATGCCGCTTCTTTATTAGCCACTATCTGCAGTGCTTTTGAAGAACAGCCCGATGCTTGCAAAGCCAGCCTTTCAAGCGCCACTCCAGCTCCGGGCTTTGGAACTGGAACCACCGCTGGCGGTTCCGCCGCTAATTGCGAATAAACAAAAATTCAGATAACAAAAAAGAAGGTCAAAGACCTTCTTTTTTTTGTTTTGTTCTTCTTATTTCAAAGCTTCTTCTATTTCCTGCTTGAGAGATTCCTTATCACGAAGGCCGATAAACTCGGCGATCACCTTTCCACCCTTGAAAAGCTTCATATTAGGAATGCTCTGGATGCGGTATTCCATGGCAAGACTAGAATTCTCGCCGTCTTCAGTGTCGACTTTGGCAATCTTGACTTTGCCCGATAATTCACCGGCTAATTCATCTAAAATCGGCGCCATCATGCGGCAAGGCATACACCAAGGAGCCCAAAAATCGACGAGAACCGGTAAATCACTCTCTAAAACTTCTTGAGAAAAAGTATCTTTCTTCAAAGCAATAGCGTTAGACATAATTTTTTTATCTTAATTGATTAATTCTTGCTTATCTCATCAAGCAATTTTTCTATCTGCTGGCGCTTCTTCATCTTTAAGCCGGACAAGCATCGGCCGAATTCTTCACTTAACGCTTGGCGCATCAAGGAAGAAATAGCGGCCCTAGCAGCTTTTAGCTGAATAAGGTAATCAAGGCAGTCGCTATCTGTATCTAAGCGCTTCTTGACTCCTTCTAACTGGCCAATGATATTATTTAATCGCTGTTCGATGGTTTTCATAACAAGAATAGCTTAGCATACACCCCCGGGGGGTGTCAAGATGGCTAGATAAAATCAAGATTTTTTTAAAAACAACCAATAATTATAGGGGTCTTTTTTTATCTCTGGCGAACTAAAACCGGCTGATCGCGCTAAACGTTTCAATTCATTTTCTCTAAAAGCGTGATAATAACGGCGGCTGCCATAGGCAGCAGCACTCTTCCAAGAAAAGATCCGGTCGCCAAAATCTAAAGGCGTGCCGCTAAAAAAAGAAATGAGCCAAGAAAAAATAGTTTTTACTTTGCCCGCCTGGCGGTTCTTGCCATCCCAAAGATTCCAGACGCTAATCACTAGCCGTCCTTCGCTGTTTAAAAGTTCTTTCATTCTCTTCAAAGATTTTAAACGCCGGGCACTTCCCGGTAAATGATGCCAAGCGGCTAAGCAAAAAACATAATCAAAATAATCAGACGGCAAAGAATCTAATGTTTCTAAATCATCCACTTGAAATTTATTTTCTGGATGTCTGGCCTTAGCCTGCGCTAGCATTTCCTGGCTATTATCTATTCCTAAATAATCAAGATTTTTTTCTTTTAGTCCCAAGAGCAAACGGCCACTGCCGCAACCCAAGTCAAGAACTTTAGCGCCGGCTGGTACGGAATCAAGCAAATCCTGAATTTCCGGCCACATACCGCCGTCACGACTGGCGCTAAAATCTTCAGCAATCGCCTGATAATTATCTTTTACGATCTTTTTCAATTCTTCCTCCCTTTTAAGATCCATAAATAATTAGCTTAGATATTCCTTGTTCCGATAATCATCCTCGCCTTTTTCTGCGCGGCGTTTAAGGCGCAAGCAATTATCACAACGGCCGCAAGGCTTAGTGTCTTCATCGCCGAAATAACGCAAGATGTATTCTTGACGGCAGCCAAGGTCATAGACATAACCCTCCATTTCATCAAGCTTTTCATAAGCACGAGCCGCTTTATCTTTTAAAGCTTTAAAATCGATATCGATTTCTTCCGGCTCAATGGTTTTGATAATCTTGATTTCTGTTCCCCTGAATGGCGGACGATATTCAACAGCACCACTTTCCGCCAACTTCTTTACGGCTCGCAATAAGCTGTCTTTCTTTATCTTCATGACAACCGCCGCTTCTTCCGGATTAAATTGCCAACCGGAAACAAGCTCTTTGGCATAACTTTCGCCCAAAGCCAAAGCTACTTCACGCTGGCTCTTGGCGCGCTTGCCGATAGATTCGATGACCGACGGCCAATCTTTTAAAGCCCTCAAAAAAGAATTAGAATTTTTTTCATTAGGCCGGGAAATATAAGCTTCTTTTTCCAAAATTTTTAAAGCCGTACCAATAGCCATTTCCGGTAATTGATTAGACAGGCTCTGAGAAATTTCTGCATAGGTAAGCAATAAAGATTCACCCTCAGAAGATTCTTGGCGCCTTAAAAGAAAATCGTATATTTCCACTATGCTTTCCGGATCAGGATTATCGCCTTTGATAAAAAATTCTCTCAAGTAGCGATCTTGCTGATTATAAAATAATAGGCAATAAGAAGGTTTGCCGTCGCGTCCGGCTCGGCCGGCTTCCTGATAATAAGCTTCGATGGTGCCGGGAAGGTCATGATGGATAACAAAACGGATATCACGTTTATTTATGCCTAAGCCGAAAGCATTGGTAGCGACAACTACCTGAGCTTCGCCACGCATAAATTGTTCTTGGACCCAATTACGACTATCAGCATCCATGCCAGCATGATAAGCTACGGCCTTTATGCCGTTTTCCATCAGGATATCCAAAAGCTCATCGGCTTTGGAACGGGTGCCAACATAAATTATTCCCGAACCAATATCCGGATTAGTAATTAAAAAATTAACGATATTTTCTACCTTCTGACTGTTGGTCGTCGGCACGACAGCGAATTGCAAATTGGGCCGAGAAAAACCAGTAATTACGGTTTCCGGATCTTTCAAGCCGAGTTGGCGAACTATATCTTTCCTAACTTCCGGAGTAGCTGTTGCCGTCAAAGCCACGACAGTCGGCGAAGCTAGTGATTTTATCACTTGTCGCAAACGCAGGTAGCTAGGACGAAAATCATGCCCCCACTGGCTAATACAGTGCGCTTCATCGATAGCGAATAAAGACACTTTAATATCTTTTAATTGCTGCATGAATTCCAAATTGTAAAATCTTTCCGGCGCGATATAAAGCAAACGATATAAACCGCTTTTAGCTCCTTGCAAGCGTTTTAAACTTTCTGCCGGCGAAATAGAAGAATTGATAAAAGTAGCTGGAATGCCGACACCTTCCAAGGAAGAAACCTGATCCTTCATTAAGGCGATAAGCGGCGAAATAACAATAGTCAAGCCGTCCATTATCAAAGCTGGTAATTGGTAGATAAGAGATTTGCCGCCGCCAGTCGGAAGAACGACCATGGTGTCGCGGCCTTCCAATAAACTATCTATAGCCATTTCCTGGCCAGGCAAAAAAGATCCATAACCAAAATGGATCTTCAGTAATTCCTGTAATTGTTCTTTCTTGCTTAAAAACATTATCTTTTTTTGTTCTTATATAATTCCAAGACATTCTTGAATAAAAAAGCGATAGTCATCGGACCAATACCGCCGGGAACCGGAGTAATGAAAGGCGAACGGCTAGCCAAATTTTCTTCATCAGCATCGCCAACCACTCGGCCATCAACTCGACTAATGCCGATGTCGATAATCAAAGCGCCTTCTTTAACCATTTCCGCTTTAATGGAAGCGGGGCGCCCGCAGGCAGTAACGATTAAATCCGCCTCAACAGAATCATCTTTTGAAATTATTTCTAAACCGCGACTTTCTAAAAAACGGCGAACTTCTTGTCCGAAAACTTCGGAATTATAAAAAATGGCTGCTTTTTTTCCTTGGCTGACAAAAGCCGCCTCTGCCAAACTAGCCTCAATCGCCGCTAAGACCGGGGATTTTACATAATCGGGGTGGCCAGAACAAAAGCCATCCGCGTCTTTCTGCGGATCAATGGCGGCGATTATCCGGTCAGCATCTAAATGTTTGGGTAGTGGCAACTGGACTATCATACCATCAACAGCCTCATCTTTATTTAAAAAATAAATAACCTCCAAAATTTCTTCTTCTTTCGCGTCTTCCGGTAATTTATATAAATGCGTATCAATCCCCAAAAGAAGGCCTTCTTTTTCCTTCAAGGAAACATAGATTTTAGAATCATCCCGTTCGCCAACCATTATTATAGCTAAGCTAGGGTGTCCGCCTTTAAAAGCAAAGACTTCTTTGGCAATAGAATCTTTTACTCGGGAAGCAATAGCTCGTCCATTGATTATTTTTAACATATATCTTGAGTCGGCAAAGGAAATTCTTCACACATTGCCGCGACCTTCTTCTTAATAATATTAATCTCTTCTTCCGTGGGATTTTTACTAAGCAATTGGACCATAAAAACAGCTAATTTAATCACCTCCCCCTCTTTGAAGCCTCTAGTCGTAATCGCTGGTGTTCCCAATCTTATTCCCGAGGGGTTTAGCGGCGGATTAGTGTCATTAGGAATAGTGGAACGAGAAACGGAAATACCCGCTTTCTCTAAAATATTTTCTGCTTCTTTGCCGGATATTCCTTGCGGCCGCAAATCGATAACAAAAAGATGATTATCCGTACCACCTGATACTATCTTGAAACCATTATCTTTAAAGACGGTCGCCATCGCCTGAGCATTAACAATAACTTGCTTAGCATATTCTTCAAATTCTGCTTCCAGAGCTTCTTGAAAAGCCACGGCCTTGGCGGCGGTCATGTTATCATGCGGCCCGCCCTGCATTCCTGGAAAAACCGCGCTATCTATCGCCTTGGCGAATTCTTGGCGGCACATAATAATGGCACCACGCGGCCCGCGCAAAGTCTTGTGGGTAGTGGTGGAGACAACATCAAAATAAGGAACGGGATTTTCTAACTGATGACCGGCAATCAGGCCAGCAATATGGGAGATGTCGGCAAAAGTATAAGCACCAACCTCATCAGCTATCTTTTTAAACTCCCGCCAATCAATATTGCGGGAATAAGCACTGAAACCGGCGACTATCATTTTCGGTTTTTCTGATAAAGCTAAACGCCTGACTTCTTCCATGTCTATCAATCCTTGGCTATCTAGACCGTAATGGAAAAAATCATAAAGCCGGCCGGAAAAATTAACCTTATGCCCGTGAGAAAGATGACCGCCGTGATCCAAGCGCAAAGCTAAAACTTTATCACCGGGATTAAGCAAGGCTGAATAGACAGCGGCGTTAGCCGGGGAACCAGAAAGCGGCTGAACATTGACATGCTCGCAAGAAAAAAGACTCTTAGCTCGAGAAATCGCTAGCTCTTCCAAAGCATCGATATTACAATTACCGCCATAATAACGGCGGCCACTGTATCCCTCGCTGTATTTATTACTCAAAACGCTAGCTAAAGCTTCCAAGACGGCCGGGGAAACATAATTTTCCGAAGCGATTAATTCCAGCTCCGACGCCTGGCGCTTATTTTCTTTATCAATAAGCTCCCAAACTTTCAGATCTGACTTTTTTAAATGCTGATAGTAATCCATATTCATTATCTTAGTTTGGCTCTAGTCCTTTGTCAAAATTACAATTTCTTACACATATAGCCGTCGCGTAAGCGATAGCCTTGTTTTCGGTAATAATCACGGACGCCGACCCCAGAAATAACCGCCAACTCCCGGCAATTACCCTGACTGGCAATGTTTTCCGCTTCCTTTAATAAAAGCCGCCCCAATCCTTGATGCTGTACTAATTTCTTTTTTCCTAAAGGCGCTAATTCCCCATAAACATGAAGCTCTCTAATTATCGCCGAAAACGGCATACCGGCGCCTAGACGCAAACGGCAAAAACCATAAAGAGTAAAATTATCGGCACCGACAAAACTGATAAAGAATTCCTGACCGCCCGCGGCTTGGTATTTTTCAATATTTAAATGCGGCTGTTTATCAGAAGAACTATCTTTGACTTCACGGCAACGGATACAGCGGCATTTTACGCCCCGTTGCTGCATTATCTGGCGCAAATTCGTTATCTTATTGCCGGCAATTATCGATTCTGAAGGAATATCTCTTATCAGGCGAATTATCCTGACATAATCAGGAACCGCTAATTTACAGGCGATTATTAAATCTTCTAATTGCTTATCAGTATATGGCTGGTATTTTCCCTGATTATACCAACGATAAAGCAAACTGCCTTTAGTAACGACTGTCGGATAAAATTTTATCTGATCCGGCTGGAAGCGCTCATCGGAAAAAAGCTGCTTAAAAAGTTCTAAATCTTTCTTAGGGCTAGAACCGGGCAGACCGGGCATTAAGTGATAAGTAATCTTAAAACCGCGATTTCGCAATTTTTCCGTGGCTTCAGAAATAGCTAAAACGCCGTGGCCGCGCTTATTTATTTTCAATATCTGATCATCGGGCGCTTGGACGCCTATTTCCACGCGCGTACAACCCAAAGAACGCATTTCTTCCACTTCGCGGTCATCAAGATAATCTGGGCGCGTTTCCAAAGTTAAACCAACCAAACGATAGGCGGCGGTTTCATTCTTGCGCTGTTCTTTCTTTAAACAAGCGCGCAGTTCTTCAATCTTAGAAGCAAGACGATAAGGCGAAGACGGGATTTTAATGGTAGCTAAAAATTTGTTTTTTCGAAAAACACTAAAATCATTAGCCGCTTTAAAACA
>CAYPAS010000014.1:0-15568 GCA_964408785.1 uncultured Gammaproteobacteria bacterium
AGTCCCAGTGAGTGGGGTCATGCTCTCGCACCCCATACCCGTCGTAGCCTTGGTGAGCCATTACCTCACCAACTAGCTGATAGGCCATAGGCCTCTCCCAAAGCGCCGGAGCTTTAATTAAGAATCTTATAATTCTTAATACCATCGAGTATTATTCTCGCTTTCGCAAGGTTATCCTCGTCTTTGGGGTAAGTTACCAATGTGTTACTCTCCCGTTTGCCATGTCTGTATTGCTACAGGCATTCGACTTGCATGCCTTAGCCACGCCGCCAGCATTCATCCTGAGCCAGGATCAAACTCTCAAAAAATTTGATAGACTCGTTGAAAACTTGCGTTTTCGTGTATATGATTCCGTTTTTCAAAACGGACAAATGTTTTTTTTGATTACGAATTGATGCTAGTTAGCATCAAAATCAAACCATCACCATGATTGTTTGTTATTTAATTTTTAATGTCCGCAACAGACAGAAAAAAACAGAGATAATAATTATCTTGTTTTTACTTCGTATTCTGTTTTAAATTTTTAATAACCTCATTCTATACTAATAAAAAAATACTGTCAAGAGTTTTTTTATCCTCAGTTTTTCCTCAAGCTTTTTCCTTTATTTTATTTGACTTTTCGGTAATTTTAAGATATAAGGATAATATATAAAATAAGCGCCGCCACTATCGTGTTAAGCGCAATTCCATCGTTTGTCTCAGGCGTAAACAAGTTTGCGTTTGTCGGCTCGTTAGGAATTATAACCTATTCAAAAAAATGAGAATTAAATTCCATAGGATTGAAAGAAAAGTTGAAGAACCGCAAATTAGGGCTAACGGACAGATAAAAGTTCCGGAAGTTTTTTTGATTGATGAAAATGGCGAGGCTGTCGGAGTTATTTCGACCGAAAAAGCCATGGAAATGGCTAGGGAGGCCGAATTAGATTTGGTTGAACTTAACCCAAAGGCTAATCCGCCGGTAGCTAGGTTGGCCAATATCGGTCAGATGAAATACGAAAAAGAAAAAAAAGCCCATAAACAAAGAGATCAACAGAAAAAAACGGAAACTAAAAACATTCGCTTGTCTTTCCGTATTGGCGACCATGATATGGAAATGCGTGTTTTGCAGGCAGAAAAATTCTTAAGTAAAGATAATAAAATAAAAGTAGAGCTTATATTAAGAGGCCGCGAGAGGCAGTATTCACAGAAAGCGGCGGAAATAATCAAGGAATTTGTGGCTAAGCTCCAAGCAAATTCTGAACTTAATATTGAGACCGAACAACCCTTGACAAATCAAGGTGGAAGATTTACTATTATACTATTAAATAAAAAATAAGCTCAAATCAGGTAGATACCTGTTTTTTAATGGAAATCTATGCCAAAAATCAAGACTCATAAAGCAACGGTTAAGCGCTTTAAAAGGACTGGCAGCAACAAGTTGACTCAGAGAAAGGCTGGACAAGATCATTTTAACGCTAGAGAGACTGGCAACACTAGCCGTCAGAAACGTTTAGATATAAGTACTAGCAAGACTTTGGAAAAGACCATTAAGGCTCTTACTCCTTATAATTAATCGATAATCTTTTTAAATTTTAGAATATGCCAAGAGTTAAACGCGGAATGACCCATGTAAAAAAGAGACGGAAACTGCTTAAGGCCGTCAAGGGTTATAAATGGGGTAGGAAAAAATTAATCAAATTAGCTAAGACTGCTCGCACTAAGGCCGGCGCCCACGCTTTTGTCGATAGGCGCAAGAAGAAAAGAACCATGCGTGGTTTGTGGCAGATAAAGATCAGCGCTTTTGTCAGAGAACAAGGTTTATCCTATTCTCGTTTCATGGATGCACTTAAGAAGAATAATATCATTATTGATCGTAAGATATTGGCTGATTTAGCGGTTAACAACAAAGAAACTTTGTTAGCCATAGTTAATAAGGTCAAATAAATATGCTTTTTTGGATAAAAGTAGCCCAAATAATCATTGCTGTTGTTTTGATGTTAGCTATACTGCTCCAGAATCGTGGAACCGGTCTCGGCAGCGCTTTTGGCGGCGGAGGCGGCGTTTATCTGACTAAAAGAGGCGTTGAAAAGAAACTTTTTATTGCCACTATAGTTTTGGCTGTCATCTTCATTCTTCTATCTTTAGGCGTTTTCTTGGTAAAAGCTTAAGATATTGTGAGCTCAATCAAAAACAAAACCATTTCTGCTTATAGGCGGACGAAAGCGTCTTTGTCTTTTTTGTCTTTTTTCAAAAAGAAAGCACAAAAACAGGAAGATCTTGATAAAAAATTAGTCTATAGCCTTTCTACGAGAAAGATTCCTAACGGCGAACAGATACGTCATTTGCATCGCTTCCTTAATCCACGCGAATTCTTGATCGTCAAGGTTTGCGTTTTTCTTATTTTGATTAGTGGCTCTTATTTGTTATATCGTTTTGTTTCTAATCATTTAGAATATTCTCCTTTATCTGGCGGCAAATATATTGAAGGCGTAGTCGGCTATCCTCAGACGATAAACCCTCTTTATGCCACCAATCATAATGTTGATGATGATTTGGCTAGATTAATTTATTCCAGCCTTTTTAAATATGATAATAATGGCCGATTAGTTACGGATTTAGCGGAAAGCTATGAAGTGAGTGAAAATGGCCTAGAATATACCGTTAATTTAAAACCAGGAGTTCGTTGGCATGACGATAGCCTGCTTTCGGCTGATGATGTGGTCTTTACTTTCGAGGCTATTAAAAATTCTGATTACCGCTCTTCTTTAAGGCCATCCTTGTCTCTTGCTAGTATTGAAAAGATCGATGACAACAAGGTTAAATTTGTTTTATCGGAAACCTTTTCTCCATTTTTAGAATCTTTGACCTTCGGCATCTTGCCGAAAAATCTGTGGATGAATATTAGTCCGTCGGCGGCTAATGTTTCTGATTTAAATATTAAGCCGATAGGATCTGGTCCGTACAAGTTTTCTTCATTATCAAAAAATAAGGACGGTGAAATAAAAGATTACTCTCTAGTTTATAATGAAGATTATTACGCCAAAGTTCCTTTTATCGAAGAAATCCAATTCAAATTCTTCCCTTCCTATGAAGAAGCGGTCAAGGCTTTGAATGATAATAAGATTGATGGCTTATCTTTCTTGCCCTTTGCTTACCGGCCCAGCCTTTTAGCGATAAATTCTTTGCAGGTCCATGAATTATCGCAATCGCGTTTGGTTTCCGTATTTTTTAATCAAGAAAAAAATAAGGCTTTAGTCAGTAAAGAAACAAGAGTAGCTCTTTCTCAAGCAATTGATAAAGACGCTTTGTTGCAGGAAATTTTTGCTGGCGCTTACAAGAGGGCGGATGGTCCGATAACTAGCAATAATCCCGCCTACAATCCAGCTATCAGCCGTTATGATTTTGATCCGATGGCCGCTAGTAGTTATTTTAGGGAGCATCCTTTGAATTTAACTTTAAGCGTTGTCGACGCGGGAAATAATATTGCCGTTGCTGAAAAAATCAAAGCTTATTGGGAGTTAGCTGGCGTTCAGGTTTCCTTGAATGTTATCGGTAGTGATCAGGCCCAGGAAGCCGTTCGTTTGCGAAATTTTGAAGCGATGATTTATGGACAATCAGTTGGCAGTGATCCCGATGTTTTTGCTTTCTGGCATTCTAGTCAGATAGGCGGCCAGGGATTTAATTTGGCGGCTTATAATAATCAAGAAGCGGATAAAATATTAAGCGAAGCTCGGACAGAAAAAGACGAAACAGTCCGTTTTGAAAAATATCGTAAATTCCAAGAGCTTTTAACCCAGGATGTTCCGGTTATCTTTTTGTATTCACCTTCTTATACCTACATCCATTCTAATAATCTCAAAGGATTCGGCGTTGAAACCGTCGTTGATCCGGCCGATCGCTTCAATTCAGTAAGCGACTGGTATTTGAAAACTAAGAAAAAAATAAAATGGTAAGCTTTTAAAAGCCTGCCAATAACTCACTAAACATCAAATCGCTGGAGATTTCCGTTTTTTGGTGTAAATAATTTAATATGTTTGCTAAAAACAATCCTTTAGCGGCCGGAGCTCCTATGGTCTCTGCCGCTAAGCCGGCGCCGGCGCTTATGCCAACTCAGCGCCGTAGCTATCCTGTAAAAAGACGCAGTCTTTCTTTTAATCAGGCAAAAACTATAAGAGAATTCGGTTCGGCTGATAACCCTTTGAGGGTTATGGTTATGGGTGGTCTCGAAGAAGTTGGTCGTAATATGACCCTTATCGAATACAAGAAAGAAATAATCGTTATCGATATGGGTTTGCAGTTTCCGGAAGAAGATCAGCCGGGAATTGATTATATAATTCCCAATGTTACTTACTTAAAAGATAAGAAAGATTGGATTAAGGGAGTAATAATAACCCACGGGCATTATGATCATATCGGAGGAATCCCTCATATCATGGGAGAAATAGGGAATCCGCCGATGTTTATGGGTAAGATGACAGCTGGCTTGGTTAGAAAGCGCCAACAGGAACACCCTAAAGCGCCAGCCTTGAAAATAAAAGAAATTGATGAAAGTTCCTCAATTAAATTAGGATCATCTTTCGTCGTTGAGTTTTTGCGGGTTAATCACTCTATTCCCGACTGTTTTGCTATAGTCGTTAAAACTGATTTAGGAACCGTTATCCATACTGGCGATTTTAAGATTGATTTTTCTCCGGTTAATGATAAGCCGGCCGATCTTAATCGTATCGCTCAGATAGGCGCTTCTGGTGTCTTGATGTTAATGGCTGATTCTACCGATGCTACTCATCCGGGCTATCAGTTATCAGAATCGATAATCGGCGATGAAATCGGCAAACTTATCGAAAAAGTCCCGGGAAGGGTTATTATCGGTACTTTTGCTTCCCAGGTCAGCCGCGTACAAAAGATATTTGATTTAGCTAAGAAATATGGTCGTCGTGTTAATCTTCAGGGCCGTAGTATGAATGATAATGTCGCTATTGCCCATGAAATAGGCTATCTTAAATTTGATTCCCATATCATCGTTGAAGATAAGGAGCTTAATCGTTTACCTGACAATCGGGTTTTGATAATCGGTTCAGGCGCTCAGGGGGAAAGCAATGCCTTTTTAAGCCGAGTGGTTAATAATGAACATCGTTCAGTCTCTTTGAAAAAAGGCGACACAGTTCTCTTCTCTTCTTCGGTTATTCCTGGTAACGAAAGAAGTATCCAGAATTTGATGGATATGATAGTTAGGCAAGGCGCCAAAGTTATTAATTATCGGATGTTTGATATACACGCCGGCGGACACGCCAAGCAGGAAGATTTGAAATTAACCATGCGCTTGCTCAAGCCGGAATATTTCATGCCTATTGAAGCTAATCATTACATGCTGCAGGCTAATGCTGATTTAGCTGAATCAGTCGGCATCCCTCGAGAAAAAATATTTGTGGCTGATAATGGTCAGGTCGTCTCTTTTGTCCGTAATTCCTCAGGAAAGACGGTCGGAACCTTAACTAAAGAAAAAGTTCCGGCTGATTATGTCATGGTTGACGGTTTAGGCGTCGGCGATGTTTCTGAAATAGTTTTGCGCGATAGAAGAATGATGGCGGAAGATGGTATGTTGGTTATTATCGCCACTATCGATGCCAAGACGGGTTCGATTATCGGCAATCCTGATATAATTTCTCGCGGTTTTGTTTATATGAAAGAGAATCGTGATTTGATAGAAAAGACCAGGATGCGTGTTAAAAAAATGATAAAAGATAAAAATCCGATGACCCCGGCCGATGATGATTATATAAAGAACAAGATCAGAAACGACATCAGCCAATTCCTTTTTTCCGCTACCAAAAAACGTCCTATGGTTTTGCCGGTAGTTATTAAAGTCTAAAGTATATTGGTCATTACGGGTATTGTTGATTATTACAATTTATAGCTAATATAAAAACAAAAAGAGCCTTTAAAAAGCTCTTTTTTGTTTGGTTAATAATTTGTGGATAAGTCTATTGACAAAGATATTATACTATGCTATACTAATAAGTCATGTGAAAAGAGAAAGGCCGTTTTAAACGGGTCAGGCACGACAAGCATGGGGATTTTCTTACTAGGGTTTTTCCGGCTTTCAGCTCGAAAATGCCTAGAAGAAATTTTCTTGCCTACCCGTTTAAGTCGGTCTTTTTTAGTAAGGAAATTATTCAAACAAGCGATCCTTGCCAACGATTACATTAATATAATTCTTCATTATCCCTAAGTCTACCGGCGTGTCGATTTCAAGAACGTTGTCAATTAATAGTTTGTGATTTTCGTCGGCATTACTTATTCTTATTCTTTTAGCATTTAAATAGCTGGCGTCTTTACGTTTGGTTCGAATATAGACATCTAGGAGGCCATCATGCGGATTAGATTTCCAATCGTCACTGCTACTCATTAAGTTTACAATGCTTATTTCTCCTTTTTCCGGCGTGCTAATAGTATAATCGTTGATTTTTATTTCTGTTCCCTGGCTGCTGATAGTAGCTTTGTTTAGAAAATAATAATCACCAGCGATACCTAAATCAATTTTTTCTACCCGTCTGGCCAATAATATATTACAAGCTTCTTTTTCATCCTTGATGCCGAAGGATTCGGCGATGGAATTATCATCGCCAATGGGGATTATTCCTAACAGGGTTTTTTTCTGAAAAGCCTCGTAAACATCGGTATCGATTATTGTTCCGATTATTTTGTTAACCGTTTGATTATTACCAACAGCAATAATTGTTTTTGCCCCTAGTTTTATTTCGTTTTGAATAACGGTTTTAATGTTTTTAATGCCGGCTAGACGGATTATTTTACCATTAAGGCCGAGGTCGGTTAATCTGATTTCGACTCTGTTTATCGCTTTATTGAAGCGGCCTTTCTCTAAAAAATCGTCGTAGATATAGACGTACATATTTTTTATACGTCTTTAATGTTATTCTTCGCTTGGGGTTTCATTTTCCGTCTTTCTTCCCTTCTTTCCTTCTTCGATAAGTGAAAGTTGGCCGCAGATAACGCCGCCTTTTTCAATAGATATTTCAGAATATTGTATGTCGCCATCAATTCTGGCGCTAGCCCCGATTGCTAAAAAGCCTTTGGTTTTGATATTGCCGCGCACCTCGCCGTTAATAGTGCAATTTACTGATTCGATATCAGCAGTTACTTTGGCCGCATCGCCAATATAAATGTTTGCCGCTGTTTTTAGCGATCCCTCCAGAGTGCCCTCGATGACTATATCACCCTGGCCGTGGAAATTACCTTTAACCTTGATAGAGGCGCCGATAACAGTTTCGGCGTCTTTAAAGCGTTCTAGCTTGTTTTCTTTACTGAACATAGATTTTAAATATTTAGCCAATATAGTTTAATTTTAGTTTAGCCTTGGCTCTTTGTCAAAGGAAAAGCCCTTGAAAAGATTGTATAATTAATTTATAGTTAGATAGTATCTGAATAGCTTATTTTATCAAAAATGTCCTCGTAGTTCAATGGATAGAACGAGAACCTCCTAAGTTCTAGATCCAGGTTCGACTCCCGGCGAGGACACATAGTATTTATTTAATATTAGCTATAATTTTTACTTGACTTATATTATTTTTTTTGTATAATATAATAGCTAGTATTTTTATGGGCCATTAGCTCAGTTGGCTAGAGCGCTTCCATGGCATGGAAGAGGTCAAGGGTTCAAGTCCCTTATGGTCCACATATAGAAACGAGATATATTGTCTCGTTTTTTTGTTTTTTATTTTTTTTGTTTATTGATTTTCTTTTTTTGTTAATTCCCTGCTTTTTATTTTTTTAGTCTACAATAGTCTGCCTTTTAATTGTTTTTATTAATTTTTTCAGATAAATTGTATATATTAGTGTTTTTTTTATTTAAAATTGTTCTTTGAGGAACTTTTTTGTTTTTATTAAGATTATTATCTTAAATTAATATTTAATCGCATTTTTTATTTTTATAATGATCTTTCTGGCAATTTTTTAAAAATATAATTGTCTGAAAATAATTTTGTTAAAGTTTTTTTATGAATTGAGTCTGTCTTGAGTTGAACTTGTATTTAATGGAAAGTTTTTATTTTTTTAAAATTATTTTTGACAGAAAGAAACAAGATTTAAAAAATGTTCTTCGCAGAACAAAAACAAACTATAAAAATATTTTTTTATTATAATGTAATGGCGCTAATTTGTTATTTTAAAATTTTTTGGTGAATGAAGTGACTTAATTGTTTTTATAAAATTAAGCGTTGTTCCTTGAGGAACAATTATTAACAAGGAAAAAATAATTTTTAGCTAATATTTAATTATTATGCTAATGTTAGTTAAAAAAATATTATGGACAAGTTGTGGAAAAGTTGTTGTTTTCTTATTTATTTAATATTAAAACAATTTTTTGGTGTTAAAATTATTTGCTAAAGCTTTCAAAAATAACTATAATTTAATAATAAGACTAATCAATAAATATATGTATGATTTGATCATAATCGGTTCTGGACCGGCTGGCATGGCGGCTGGAATTTATGCCTCAAGAAGGGAAATGAAGACCTTGATTGTCGGCAAGGAAGTCGGCGGCCAAATGGTTTGGGCGAGCGAAATAGAGAACTATCCTGGATTTAAAAATATTTCCAGTTTCGAATTAATAGAAAAGATGAGGGAGCAGACCGTCAGTTTTGGCGTGGAGATGAAAAGCGGTGAGGTGAAAAAGGTGGAAAAAATTGACGGCGGTTTCCGTATTCACACCGCCAAAGAATCTTATGAAGGAAAAACCGTTATCGCCGCCATTGGTTTGTCGCCGCGGCGTTTAGCTGTTCCGGGAGAATTAGAATTAGGCGGCAAAGGCGTGTCTTATTGCAGTAATTGCGACGGGCCATTTTTCAAGAATCGTCCGGTAGCCGTTGTCGGTTCAGGCAATTCTGCCTTGGACGCCGCTGAAGTCTTATCAAAAATTTGTAATCAAGTATATTTGGTAAGTAATAAATCAGAATTCAAAGCTTTTAATGTTTTGGTTGATGAAGTTAAGGAGAGAAGCAATGTAGAAATAATCATGAACGCCGATACTGTAAGTATCGATGGTCAAGAAAAAGTTGAATCGATAACTCTCCGCGATAAAGATTCGCAAGAAGAAAGGAAAATTTCCGTCGAGGGAGTCTTTATTGAAATCGGCCGTATTGCCAGCACCGATTTATTAGCGGAGTTTATCGAGCGTAATGAAAGGGGGCAATTAATCGCCGACAAACGTGGTGAAACTAAAACCGAAGGAATGTTTGCCGCTGGAGATGTAACTGATTGTGAGTTCAAACAGATAAGCATTGCGGTCGGACAGGGAACAATTGCTGCTCTTAGCGCGTATCAATATTTGCAGATGAAGAAAGGAGCTTCCACGGTTATCGATAATTCCCGTTAAATTTTTTATGGAAACCGCCAACAAGATATCAGAAAAAATTAATTTAGTTGTCGCTGATATGGGTTATGGTCATCAGCGAGCGGCTTTTCCTTTGCGATCAGATGCTGGTGATAATTTTTTTCTGATAAACGATTATCCGGAAATAAAACCTTGGGAAAAAGAATTTTGGAGTGACAATCTTGGTTCTTATGAAAAAATATCCAGATGGAAAGATATACCTCTTATCGGCGATTTGATTTTTTCCGGCATGGATTATTTGCAGAGGATAGAACCGTTTGCGCCAGGAAAGAAAAACTACCGTCCTAGCTTGCAGCAGCTTTTCTTTTACTTTCAAGTTTATCGTGGTTTAGGAAAGTGCCTTATTAACCGTTTAAAATCTAGCCGCCTGCCTTTAGTAACTTCTTTTTTTGTCGCGGCTTACGCGGCGGAATATTATCGTTACAGCGGAGATATTTATTGTATAGTTTGTGATTCCGATATTTCTCGGGCTTGGGCGCCGTTAAATGGCAAACGAAGCCGCATAAAATATTTAGCTCCGAATAAAAGAGTTTTTGAGCGCTTACAGAGCTATGGAGTTAAGAAGGAAAATATTTTTATTACCGGCTTTCCTTTACCAAAGGAAAATATCGGACAAGACAGAAGTGTTCTTGTTTCAGATTTTTCTGACAGGATAAGCCGCCTCGATCCCAATAATCGTCTAGAAAATTCTTTGCGCTTGGAATTAGAAGGGGCTGGCGTAAAAATTAAAAAAACAGAGGAGCCGATAACAATAACTTATGCCGTTGGCGGTGCCGGTGCGCAGAAAGAGATTGGCGTTAAGATAATAGAACAATTAAAAGATTCTTTGTTGGCAGGGAAGTATAAAGTTAATTTGGTTGCTGGCGTCCGTTTAGAGGTTAGAGATTATTTTCAGGAAGAAATTGATAAGCTCGGTTTAAGCGGCGAGTCGGTAAGAATAATTTATGCTGAAAAAAAGGATGAATATTTTCGTCTTTTTAATGAAGTGTTGCGCCGGACCGATATTTTATGGACTAAACCCTCGGAACTTTCTTTTTATTGCGCTCTTGGTTTGCCCTTTATCGCTTCAGAAAGTGTCGGCGCTCAAGAGGATTTTAATCTTGATTGGTTGAAAGAAATTGGCGCGGTAATCCCTGGATTGGATCCAGAAGAAATTTCTAAAATTCTCCCCGAATTGATTGCTAATGGTTCTTTGGCGGAAGCGGCGGCAAATGGCTTCTTAAAAGCGGAAGCCATGGGGGTCTATCATATAGAATCTTTGTTAAATTTATAAAAAGTTTTTAAAATATTATGCTTTGGATTTCGGTTGCTATTTCTTCCTATCTTCTTTTGGCCATTTCTAACATAATCGATAAATTTTTGGTCGATAATGTTTTAAAGAATAGTCGTATTTATGCTTTTGTCGTTTGTTCCGCGGGAATGCTTTCTTGGTTGATTGCTCCTTGGTTTTTGAAATGGCCGGGTTTTGGTGCGTTTTCTTTCAATCTTTTAAGCGGTGTGTTTTTTGCTTCGGCTTTGTATTTTCTTTATGAATCGCTTCGTAAAGGAGAAGCTTCCCGCGTTTTGGTTATGATTGGGGGAATTACGCCGCTTTTTAGCGTGATATTTTCTTGGTTGTTTTTAGGAGAGACTTATTCTAATAGGCAGTTAGGCGGTTTTGTTCTTCTTTTATTGGGAATTTTTTTAATCGCTGGTTTGCCAACGGAAAGAAATTATTTAAAGCGCTTGTTTGATCGCTTGGGTTTCGCGCCTTCTTTGGCGGCAGGCGGTTTATGGATGGCGGTTTTTTCTGCTTTTTTCTATGCCCTTTATTTCGTTAGCAGTAAACACGCTTATTCTTTCCAGCCATTTTTCAGTGTTTTTCTTTGGAGCCGTTTAGGCGCGGTTTTAGGAGCGATAATCTTGCTTTCTCTTTATTTTGATTGGCGGGAAACTAAAAAAAGTTTAGGGAAGCGCGGCGATAAGAGAACTTATTTAGTTTTATTGAATCAGGGTGTTGGTTCTCTAGGTTTTGTTTTGCAGAATTATGCTATCTATTTGGGATCGGTGGCTTTAACCAATGCTCTTCAGGGGGTGCAGTATGCTTTTATTTTAATAATCAGTGCCGTCTTAGCCATCTTGACTCCGAAATTTATAAGAGAAGATTTTTCTTGGAAATCTTTGCTCTGGAAACTTTTAGCCATCTTGATAATTGCCACTGGTCTCTATTTAATAATTTAGTATATGGATAGAAAAAAAAGAATCAGATTATATATATTTTCTTTGCTGGCTATTTTTTTGTTGTTCACTTATTTTTTTAAGGTAGCGCCTAATTATCCCGAGAATGGGGAATCATCTTACCCCGATGGTTTTTTTGGCGTAACTTTTTCCACGAAATTTAGTTCTGAATTAGGCCTGGATTGGAAAGAACTTTACTCGGCGATTTTAGATGATTTGCAAGTTAAAGAAATCCGTCTGCCGATTTATTGGGATGATATTGAAAAAGAAGAAGGAAAATTTGATTTTTCTCAATATGATTATATTATTGATGAAGGTTCGAAAAAGGGGGTAAAATTTATTGTTAATATTGGTTGGCGTTTGCCGCGCTGGCCAGAATGCCACGCGCCGGAATGGACTAATAAAAAAAGTTTGGCAAAAACTCAGGCAGCGGCGGTGAGAATGATAGCTGAAGTGGCGGAGCATTATAAAAACGAGGAAGCGATAATCGCTTGGCAATTAGAAAATGAGCCGTTTTTTGATGCTTTCGGGGTTTGCCCGCCGAGTGATGAAAACTTCTTTCAGATAGAATACGCCAAGTTAAAAGAATTAGACGGCCGGCCGCTTATCGTTACCGCCACCGGTGAACTCAGCTCTTGGATGAAGGAATCCAAGTATGCTGATGTTTTTGGAACGACTGTTTATCGCGTGGTTTGGAATAAACATTTGGGTTATTTGCGTTATCCGATACCGTCTTGGTTTTATAAGTTGAAAGCTTATTTGGCGGGAATAAAACCGGATAATCGTTTGATAATTGAATTGCAAGCAGAGCCCTGGGTGCCAAGCGGCAATATGATTTATTTATCTGATCAAGAAAGGCGTAAATCTTTCAGTCCGGAACAGTTTCAGGCTAATTTACAATATGCTATTAATCTCGATTTTCAAAAAGCTTATCTTTGGGGCGTCGAATGGTGGTATTATCAATATAAAAATGCCGATAAGAGCTATTGGGAAATAGCGAGAACCTTGTTCAAATAATATATGTTCCTATCGATAATTATTCCCACCCTGAATGAAGAAAAGTATCTGCCACGTTTGCTTGATTCTATCAAGGGCCAAGATTTTAGTGATTATGAAATAATCGTTTCCGACGGCGGTTCGACGGACAAAACAGGGATTATAGCAGTTAAATACGGAGCATTTTTTATCAGCGATAAAGAACATCATCATCCTTCCTGGCAGAGGAATAATGGCGCCGCCATCGCTAATGGAGAGGTTCTGCTGTTTTTGGATGCTGATGCGGAATTAATGTCTGGATCATTAAGATTGGCTGTCGATGAATTCAAGGAAAGAAATTTAACAGCGGCGGGTTTTTATATAGAGTTTAGCCCTAATCGCCGTTCTTATTCGCTTTATTCTTCCGTCTTTAATTGTTTTTGCCGTTTGCGCCAGTATTTAGCGCCAGCGGCTGTCGGTTCAGGGATAATGTCTAAGCGTTTAGCGCATGAAACCGTCAAAGGTTTTGATACAGAAATATATGTTGCTGAAGATTTTGATTATTGCTATCGCTTATCAAGAACTGGGATTTTTCGGATGATAAATTCTGTGCGCTTAAAGCACTCTTCTCGCCGTTTGGAAAAAGAGGGGGTGCCTAAGACTTTAGGAAAGTGGTTCTTGATGGCCCTTTTTACCATGTTCAATTTAAGGATTAAAAAAAGGATAATCGAATATGAATTTGGAAAATATTAATCATAAAATAAAACAACCCCTTGCGGAGTTGTTTTATTTTACGTGAGCGGGTAAGGGGAATCGAACCCCTATCTTCAGCTTGGAAGGCTGACATAAAAACCATTATACGATACCCGCAAAAGCATCTTTCAAGCTTTATTCTAGGGCAAAAAATGATTTTAGTCAATTAGCGGCTATCTTTTATGGCTAAGACGGCTAATAAGCCGCTAGTCATTATTAATCCCATCGCTAGGAAGATATAATTAACTGGAAAGTAATCGAGAATTATTATAGCGATGGCGGAATTTATGACGTAGGCTAGAGGAGTGGTTAAGCGGAAAATATTTATCAATCCCACATCGCTGGCGTCGACTAATTTGAAGAAATAACTTTCTTTCATTGATTCTACAAGAGCGGCACCGACGCGGCTGAAGAATAAGACGGAAGCCCAGACCCAGACCACTGGTTTATCTATAGAAAAGAAAAGGAAAAGGGCTAGGGATAAAATCAGGACGCCGATGAACATCATCTCTTTTTCTCCTAAATAGCGATCAGCAATTTTGCCGGCCGGTATCTCTATTAATAAGAAAGGGATTAGCATGAAAGAAAAGATTGGACCGATGCTTGTCCAAGACATTCCCAAATTTTGGACTAAGTATATCGGGACGTAAATGACGGCGGAGCTGTAAAATAATTGTAATAAGGTGGCAATTATGAAAGAGCTGCGCAAATTTTTATCTTGCCAGGTTTTTTTAAGCGATCTTATCGGTGATTCTTTTTGGTATTTTTTCGTGTCATCCTGAAAACGCCGGCGTAGGGCGAAGAAAGCCGCTAAACAAGGAATAGCGAAAGCCACGGAAACTAAGAAAGAAAGAGAATAACCGCCTTTGGCTACTAACCAATAGGAAAGAGATGGCGCTATTATCCACCCCAGGTTCATGAAAGTAAAATAAATCGTCCTGGTTTGTCCGGTGGTTGCGTTGCAAGAAAACCTTTCGATGATTATATCGAAGCTTATCCAAAGAAGATTGTTGCTGACAGAATAAAGAGCGATAAAAGCCAAGGCACTAAGCGGTGACCAAGCGGCGGATAGTCCATACAAGGAAAAAACGTAAAGAGCGAAAAGCCAGCGACCGCTTAAATAATTAGAAAAACGCTTTATGACGTTAGGGAAAAATAAAATAGAGGCCGCGCCAAAAATATTAGCGACGATAAAAAACAAACTAACCGTCTTAAGGCCGACGAATTGATTTAGGTAATTAGATTGGATGTAAGAAGGTAAGGCGGTGGAAATAGCGACTATCAACCCCAAGGCATAAATAATCGCTAGGTTTTGTTTTTGCCGTTTAGCTTCTTTGCTTATTTTCTTTTTTGTCATGTTGATATATTAAAAAATCATTTAATAAAACGATAGCGATTATTAGCAGGCTAGTTATTTGTGGCCAGCGCCAACCGAAGACTTCGGGGGCGTAATCTATGCGGATAAATTCTAAAGAAAAACGTAGTAGGGAGTAGGCGATAAAGTAAAAACTAAAAGATTTTATTTCCAGATATTTTTCGGCTTTTACTCCGCTTAGTTGTCGGCGATTAATAAATAATAAGATTAGGCCGATAAATAAGCAGCCAAGACTTTCGTAAAGGAAGGTGGGGTGAAAATATTGATAAGCGGCGTAGGTTTCTGGTCTTTTTGTAATTTCGATAGCAATACCCCAGGGAAGATTGGTTGGTAAACCGAAGAGCTCTTGATTGAAGTAATTTCCAAAGCGTCCAATAGCTTGTCCGAAAGCTAGACCCGGTAAAAGGCAGGCGCTTATCTTAAACAAACTTACCTTAAAACGTCGAGAAAAATAAATTATCGTTAACAATCCGGCAATCAAGGCACCGTGGATGGCCAGGCCGCCACGCCAAATAGCCAACACCTGCCAGGGATTGTTAAGATAATAAGAAAATTCTAAAAAGACATCATAAATCCTAGCACCTAATAAGCCATTGATTATCAGCCAGAAAGATAAATCATAAAGATTATCTTTGCTTAAGCCGTAAGCCGCTGATAGTTTTAGGGAGATGTATAAAGCGACGGCTATACCGAGAACAATAAACAAGCCGTACCAATGGATGTTTATATACGGCCCCCAAGAAAAGATGATAGCCTGCGGCTGGTAGTTGTGGAGAAAGCTAAGCATGCTTAAATTTTAACAAAAAATGGCGGTGCCTGGCAAACAAAAAAACCGTTAAACGGTTTTTTGGTGCGGACGG
>CAYPAS010000015.1:0-15427 GCA_964408785.1 uncultured Gammaproteobacteria bacterium
AACTGTTAAAGTTGGGTTCGACACGAATACCGATTGTAATCCTAAAGAAGCTCTGGCAACACAAGGCAATAAAAACAAAAATGCCAGAAAAAACAAAGGCAAAAAGATTTTTATATTCAAAAAATTTGTCGCCTTTTTATTTTTATTAAATGATATTTTCATTTTTTTAATTTCCAGAAGAGCCGGAAGTCTGGCTTTCCAGAACGCCTTGATAAACTTCTAATAAGTCTTTATCACTTAAAAGCTCCAAATCTTCAGCACTAGCACCGCCAGCGATAAGCAGCTGGCGCAAAGCGGCGGCATCGGCTTGACCGTTTAATACTTTTTGCAAAGATTCTTCGTCAAAATCACTACTGATTTGCAAATCAGAACTAGTTGAAACCGTAGTATCGACAGGCGTTGAAATAACAGTTGAACTGGCATTAGTAGTACCGCTGCAATCCTTCCCTTCCGGACAAGCGGGATCGCTGCCCCTGTCAATTTCTTCTTTATCAGTTAAGCCATCGCTATCACTGTCTTCTAAATATGGTGAGGTATTATAATTATAAAGCTCGTCATAATCTGATAGGCCGTCTTTATCAGTATCATTATCTTTTAAAACGCTATTAATATCGCCGCTCTGAGAAATCTGCAAAGATTCATCAGAAGCATTTCCGTAGTCAAAAGGTTTATTCAAGCTATACTTTACTTGCCAAACCCAAAAAGCTAAAACGCCAACAGCCAAAAAACATAAAAAAAACACGGCCATTTTCCGTGGCTTTGATAAATCTTTGAAGGTAAAATTAGCCTTATTTTGGAGAGAATCTCTTTCTGTCGGCATAATTTTTCAGCGACTAAGCGCTTACTTCTTTCCGACTTTATTATAACACAAATGAGGAATAGGCCGCAAATAATTTTTGCCAATCATCGAGAGATAAAGCTTCGGCACGAATCGTCGCCGGCAAACCCGCCTTCTCTAAAAATTCTAATACTATTTCTTGCTTAATTTTTAAACCGGAGGCCAGGTTGTTCTTCAACATTTTCCGACGAGAACTAAAAGCACAGCGGACTAAATGGAAAAAAGATTTTTCTTCGGAAAAAGAACGATGGCGCTTATCAATATCTATCTTAACGACAGCGCTATCCACTTTCGGCTGGGGCCAAAAATCGGCCGCCGGCACATCTTTAACGTAATAAGGTTGGCCGTAATATTGGACGGAAACCGACAAGATGCTCATATCCGGCGGCAAAGCCGTTAAACGCTTAACGACTTCTTTTTGCAACATTAAAGTTAAAGATTGCGGCTGGCGCGGCGAGGAAAGAAAAAGGCGCAAAAAAACTGAGCTGATATTATAGGGCAAATTAGCGACTATCTTATATTTTTCTCCCGGCACCAAATGTTCGTCGAGATTAAATTTTAAAATATCCTGATTAACTATTTTAACATTATCTATTTCTTGAGAATCTAAACCAGATTGCAAAAACCCCACTAAACGTTCATCTAATTCAACCGCGATTACCTTTTTAGCTTTAGCCGCCAGTTTCATGGTCAAAAAACCCAAACCCGGACCAACCTCAATAACCGTGTCTTCCGCTTGGATGTCAGCGGCTTCAACTATCGCCTCATAAGTCTCTTCCGAAACCAAAAAATTCTGCCCCTTGGAATGTTGGGGGTGAATGTCAAAAAGACGGCAAATTTCTTTAACGCGAGGCAAGAGGTCTGAAGACATATTTATCTAACGACGATATTCAAGAGTTTGCCGGGAACAAAAATTTTCTTGACTATTTCTTTTTCCAGCAACCATTTTTTGACATTTTCATCATTTAAAGCAAGAGAAAGTGCTTCTTCTTCGGAAATATCGGCCTTAACGCTTAAATTAGCGCGTAATTTACCGTTTATTTGTACGACTAATTCGACATCATCTTCTTTCAACAAAGCTTCATCGAAATTCGGCCAAGCTACCGCCACTAAAGAATCAGTTCCGCCAGACAAAGACCAAAGCTCTTCCGCCAAATGAGGGGCAAACGGCGCCAAAATAAGCAAGAATTTTTGCCAATCAGTTTTTGTCAAAGGTAATTTTTGACTTTGCTTATAATAATCGGCTAAAGCGTTGCTTAAAATCATTAAAGCGGAAATCGCCGTATTCAAGCGGAAATTTTCAATATCAGCGCCAACTTTCTTAATGGTTTTATGCAACAAAGAAAGAGCCTCTGACTGGCTAAGTTCAGAAAATACTGCTGATTCACCCAAGGAATATAAACGATCTAAAAAGCGACGGATACCAACCATTCCCTGGCTATTCCAAGGCTTCATATCTTCAAGCGGCCCCATGAACATTTCATAAACCCGCAAACAATCAGCGCCGTATTCTTTTATGAGATCGTCCGGATTTATAACATTACCCTTAGACTTACTCATCTTGTTACCATCTTCTCCTAAAATTATGCCCTGATGCTTGAGTCGGGAAAAGGGCTCGTTGACCGGCAAATAGCCATATCTTTCCAAAACTTTAGCAAAAAAACGGACATAAAGGAGGTGCATGACGGCGTGCTCGGCGCCGCCCATATAGACATCAACCGGCAGCCAATCAGATAATTTATCAAAAGAGGCGAAAATCTCTTTGTTATTAGGATCGATATAACGCAAATAATACCAAGAAGAGCAGACAAAGGTATCCATAGTGTCGTTTTCCCGTCTAGCCGCTTGGCCGCACTTCGGGCAACGGACATCATGAAAAGAGGCAGAATATTTCAAAGGTGATTCTCCGGTAGGACGGAAATCAACGTCTTCCGGCAATTTAACCGGCAAATCGCTTTCCGGAACAGGTACTTCGCCGCATTTATCACAATAAATAATCGGAATCGGCGCACCCCAATAGCGCTGGCGAGAAACTAGCCAATCACGCAAACGATAATTTACCTGGCGACGTCCGAAAGATTTTTCTTCCGCGTAAGCACCCAGCTGTTGGCGGGCAGTTTCAGAATCCAAACCACTAAAAGAAGCGGAATCAACCAAATAACCATCTTCAGTGTAAGCTTCTTCTAGTTTTTCTTCGCTCGCTGATTTGGTCGCAGAAATGCTGCGCCTAATCGGCAAAGAATATTTAACGGCAAAAGCAAAATCGCGCTCGTCATGAGCCGGAACAGCCATTACCGCGCCAGTACCATAAGAAGCTAAAACGTAATCAGCGACAAAAACTTTAACCGGCTCGCCACTAAAAGGATTAACAGCCTCAACTCCCAATAATTCCACGCCCGTCTTGTCTTTATTTAAATCCGTCCTTTGTAGTTCAGTTTTCTTTTTGCTTTCTTCTAAATAAGCCTCTACTTCCGACCAATTTTTAATCGAGGCTTTTAAATCCGTTAATAAAGGACTTTCTGGGGCGATAACCACATAAGTACAGCCGAAAATCGTATCGACTCTAGTCGTAAAAACCTTAATGATAGCTGAGCTATTTGCGACTGAGAAAGAAATTTCCACCCCCTCGCTCCGTCCTATCCAATTGCGCTGAGCCGCCTTAGTCGATGACGGCCAATCAATATCATCTAGGCCGCTTAATAAGCCTTTATAAAGACGGTCCCCCTCTTTTTGATCTTCAATAAAATCGGTTATCTTGAAAAACCATTGTTCCAATTCTTTTTGTTCAACCTGGCTGCCGCAGCGTTCGCAAGTGCCGCCCTCCGCCTGTTCATTGGCTAAAACTGTCTGACAATTAGGACACCAATTGGCTTTAGCCTTTTTCTTATAAGCCAAACCGTTTTTATAAAGCAAAAGGAACATCCACTGCGTCCATTTATAATATTCGGGATCGGAAGTGTTGACTGTATGACGCCAGTCATAAGAAAATCCTAAAGAATTTATCTGCTTGGTAAAATTTTCAATAGCTTTTTTTGTGGTTTCCGAAGGGTGGACGCCAGTTTTAACGGCGTAATTTTCCGCGGGCAAACCGAAAGCGTCAAAACCTTGCGGATGCAGGACATTATAGCCCTTGGCTCGATAATAACGGGTATAAATATCAGTGGCCGTATAAGATTCGACGTGGCCGGCATGTAAACCAGCACCCGATGGATACGGAAACATATCAAGAACGTAGTATTTAGGGCGGCTATCGTTTTCTTTAACAGCATAAGAAGCATTCTGTTGCCAAAACGCCTGCCATTTCTTCTCGATTTCTTGAAAATTATACATATTTTTATTGCAAAGAGATATCCAGGCCGATAGGCGCGTGATCTGACCCTAAAACCTGGTCGAGGATATAAGCTTTAATTATATTTTTCTTAATTTTAGCGGAAACACAAAAATAGTCAATCCGCCAGCCGATATTTCTAGAACGAGCCGCCGTCCTAAAGCTCCACCAGCTATATTGGGCCTTATCAGGATTAAATTCTCTAAAAGAATCAACTAAACCCGCGGCCAAGAAAGAAGCAAAAGATTCACGTTCTTCCGGAGTGTAACCGGCCGAACCTTCATTTTCTTTAGGACGAGCCAAATCGATAGGCTGATAAGCGACATTAAAATCGCCAGTAATAACTACCGGCTTCTTTTTTTCTAAGTTCTTAGCGTAAGCTAATAAAGCCTGATTAAAGGCGATCTTGTAAGGTAAACGGGAAAGTTCTTGATTAGAATTAGGAAAATAGACATTTAGTAGAAAAAATTCCTTGAATTCCGCGCTTTGAACCCGCCCCTCCTTGTCAAATTCTTCTAAGGCAATGCCATTTTTTAAAGACAAGGGCGAAAGCGAAGAATTATAAAGAATGGCTGTGCCACTATAACCAGGCCGCTCGGCGGAATTCCAAAAAGCTTGATACCCAGGAAAGTCTAATTTTATCTTAGCCAAGGCCTCGGCTGATATTTTTATTTCTTGCAAACAGATAATATCCGGCTTTTCTTCCGACAAAAAAACATCGAAACCTTTGCCGATAGCCGCCCGCAAACCGTTAATATTCCAAGATATTATTTTCATAATTATATTATGGTATAATAAGAAAGTATAATTTAAAAAACCGATCTTTACAAACGATCGGCCTAAAAATATGGGATTAAGCGATAGAATAAAATACGCGCAAATGCGAGCCAGGCACCCTAAACTGCTCAAACCTTGGTACCGCAGATGGTGGGGCATATCATTAATCATCATGAGTTTAGCCTTGCTTGCTTTTCTTTTCTTTTCTAGTGCCTATATAATCATCAAAGCCGAAGAAATCCTTAGCAGCAAACAAGCGGCAGATAATTTCAGTAGCCAGGAAGAATATCTGGCAACAGTTAACGGCGACGGAAGTAATTATTACCTAGGAAAAAATGATTCGGAAATAGTCTTAGTAGAATTCGGCGATTTTGCTTGTCCTTTTTGCAAAGAATCGGTACCAGCCGTAAAAGAACTGAACGAGAAATATGGTGAGCATATCAAGATAATCTGGCGTGATTATTTAAGGAACGAAGATTCTATCCCGCTAGCCGTTTCCGGGCGCTGTGCTGGCGACCAAGGAAAATTTTGGGAAATGCACGATCTTTTATTTGAAAATCAAGAAAAAATAGCCAGCTCCAGCACTGAAACAGAAAAAAATTCTCTATTAGAAAATTTGGCAGCTAGCCTGGGGTTAGATAAACAGAAATTTTCTACCTGCTTAAACAATCACGATCATATAGATGCCATTAAAAAAGATTACAGCGACGCCAACGAAATTCAAATAGCCGGTACGCCAGCCTGGTTCGTTAATGGCTACGCTTTTGCTGGAGCGGCCACGGCTGAACAATTCGACGACCTGATTAGCGGTCTTATTAAAAAATCATACTCTAAATAAACTATGGAAAGCATTAGGATACACGGCCGCGGCGGCCAGGGGGTAGTAACCGCGGCGGAATTAATAGCGATTGCCGGATTCTACGAAGGGCGAGAAAGCCGAGCTTTCCCCAGTTTCGGCGTGGAAAGAAGCGGCGCCCCCATCCAATCATTCGCTAGAATCGATGACCGGCCAATAATTACCAGAGAGCAAGTCTACGAACCCAGTATATTAATTATCCAAGACGCCAGTTTGATAGATAGCGTCGATGTTTTTAGCGGTTGCAAAAAAGATACAGCCGTAATAATTAACTCACCAAAAAAAGATTGGCCGGAAATAAAAAAACGCTTCCCTAAAACTTTCCTGACTCCAGCCAGCGAAATTGCCATCCGCATCTTAGGAAAAAATTTAGCGAACACCGTAATCTTAGGGGCGCTAGCTAAAAAAACCGCTGTCGTCAGTTTAGAATCACTAAAAAAAGCCATCAAAGAAAAATTCGCCAGCAAAGGAGCGGCAATCATTGAAAAAAATATCAAAGCAATTGAAGAGGCTTATAATCTTTAAATTATGAAAACTAACAAAACTGGCTTAAGCGCTCAGCCTGGCAGCTCCCGCCAAAATCTAACCGGCGGCTGGCGCAGTAAAAAACCACTAATCGATCAAAATAAATGCATCGGCTGTTCTCTCTGCGCCAAAATCTGCCCCGAAGGCTGTATCGATATGGTAAGTGCTGAAAAATCAGAAAATAAAAGGCCAAAAGCGCAAACAGATTACGATTATTGTAAGGGTTGCGGTCTTTGCGCCCATGAATGTCCGGTCAAAGCTATAAAGATGGAAGATGATTTATAAAAACATGTCAAAAACTGAAGCTAAAAAACAAATTCTTGAAGGCTCCAACGCTATCGCGCTAACAATCAAGAACATCGCGCCGGAAGTAGTTTCCGCCTATCCGATTACGCCGCAAACCCATATAGTTGAAGATTTGGCGAATTACCAAGCCAATGGCGAAGCTGATTTTCAATATTTAAGAGCGGAAAGCGAATTTGCCGCCGCTTCGATAGTTTTGGGGGCTAGCGCCGCTGGCACCCGTGTTTACAGCGCCACTAGCTCACAGGGGTTACTTTTAATGAACGAGGTTATTTATAGTATATCCGGCATGCGTTTGCCAGTAGTCATGACTTGCGCTAACCGAGCCATTTCTTCCCCAATAAATATCTGGAATGACCACAGCGATGTCATGAGTATCCGTGATGCTGGCTGGCTGCAATTTTTTGCCAGCGATAACCAAGAAGCTATTTATCAACATTTACTCGCCTACAAAATAGCGGAAACTCTAGAACTGCCGGCGATGGTTAATGTCGATGGATTCATCTTGACTCATTCTTATGAAGCCGTTTCTATACCAGAAATAAAAACCATTAAAGCCTTTTTACCAAAAAGACCGCTGAGCGGCTATCGCCTTGACCCAGAAAACCCGATAACGATGGGGGCGTTCTTTGGTCCCGCCTATTATTTAGAAACCCGAGAAAAACTACACCTCGACCTGATAGCGGCCAAGGCTCTAATAAAAAAGGAATATGCTAAATTGCAAAAATTATTAGGCAATAAAAAGAAATCTGGCGATGACGGCTTGGCAGAATACATCGGACCAAAACAAGCAAAAAATATAATTATCGCCATGGGCTCGGTAAATGGCACTATTGAAGAAGAGATAAAAAATAAAAAAGATGTCGGACTTCTAAAAATAAAAGTCTTCCGCCCTTTTCCTGATCTTGAAATAATCAAACAATTAAAAAAAGCTAGGAACGTCGCGGTTATCGACAAGGCTCTAAGCATCGGACAAAGCGGTCCGCTTTATGCCGATATTGCCGGATTGAATGGATTAAAAAACAAAAATATCAAAAATTATATTGCCGGTTTGGGAGGACGCGATATCAGCCAAAAAACCATCGCCAAAATAATCACCGACATGCAAAAAAGGGGCAAAAAAATAAATTTCGTAAAAAGCGTATGAAAAAGATCAAGGCCTACGCCTGGCTAGGGATAATTACTCTTGTTAATTTCTATTTATCAGGAAAAAATTGTCTAGCAGCCAGCATGCCAGATGATAAATTGTATTATAAACCGCAAGTCGGCTGGGATGGAATGCAAACAGAAACCTTGGTAACCAACGGCCTAATCGGCCAAATGATTAACAATTTTTACAGTTGGCTGCTTTCTATAGTCGGTATTGCTATTGCTTTAACAATTATGGCCGCTGGCTTCTTATGGTTGAGTTCGGGCGGCAACCAAACAAAAATATCTAAAGCCAAACAATTGATTAGTGGCAGCCTGACTGGCCTAGTAATTCTCCTTGTGTCTTGGATGCTTTTAAATACTATTAATCCCGATTTAATAAAAACCGGCAAACTCGAAGGGATAATAAAGATTGGCCAGGTGCTGGAAAATTCTACTTATTATGACAAATCAGCACAGTATGAGGGCATATACGCTGAGGAATCACCAGACGGAGAAAACCAATGCTGTGTAATCTATGGCGAACTCGATGGTAGCGGCTATATAGATGACACAGAAATGATACACTGTGCTAGCTATAAATTAAAAGAAGAAGCCGCAGCTAAATCCTGTATGAATTTTTATTACAATTTCAAAATAGGTACTCTTAAGCTGGAAAACGCTGGATCAATAAATCCAAAAATAAAAAAAGGGGCAGGCAGCACCTCTGATGTAAACGAAAAAAACTATGCCTATCTTTTTACCGGCAAAGCTTGTTGGGAAATGAAAGACGATTTAAAAAAACTCTGCCAAGGAAAAGATGCTAAAGATTATTGTTCTGGTCGAGAAAACGGGATAACCTGTCTTTACGGAACAAACAAAACACCGGGGTACTGCTTTAATAAAACCTGTAAGGGGGCTAACGAGCAATGGCTTTGGGGAAAACTAACAAATGGGAATTATTGCTATACCAGTGAAATAACAAAAGGATATGTATCGGGATCAGATTGTCTTAAGTGCAAAAAAGATGGCGATGTGTGTTCAAAAGATTATGATTGCTGTGATGGAAATAATTTAAAGTGTGGCACCTATGGAGGAGATTCCTTTTATTGTATGCCAAAAGATTAATAAATACTACAGCAAATATGAATCATAACAATAAAAAATTTCTCTCGCCAGGCCATAACGCCTGCTCCGGTTGCGGCCAATTAGTCGCCGCCCAAGCGGTTATGCGCGGTCTAGACGAAAACACTGTCATCGCTAATGCCACCGGCTGTTTAGAGGTAACCACTACAGCTTATCCGCAAAGTGCCTGGGGGCTTCCCTGGATACATTCCCTATTTGAAAACGCCGCCGCTGTCGCTTCCGGAATAAATGCCGCTTTCAAACAACAAAAAAAAGACACTAAAGTCATAGTCCAAGGCGGCGATGGCGGAACTTTTGATATTGGCTTCGGCCTAGTCAGCGGCATGTGGGAAAGAGCGGAAAATATTCTCTATATCTGTTACGACACCGAGGCCTATTCCAATACCGGTATCCAAGCTTCTGGGGCAACGCCTTTGGCCGCCGACACTACCACTTCTCCAGCCGGTAAAAATTCTTCTGGATCAAAACAAAATAAAAAGGATATGATTGCCATTGCTCTAGCACATGGTTTAAGGTATGTCGCCCAAGCTAGCGCCGGCTTTCCTGATGATATAACTAATAAAGTAAAAGAAGCACTTAAAACCCCGGGGCCAAGTTATATACAAATACTATCGCCTTGCATACCCGGCTGGAAAATAAACAACGATGAAGCAGTTTTGCTTGGCAAATTAGCCGTGCAAACCGCTATTTATCCCCTTTTAAAATACCAGGAAGGAATATTAACGTCTTCGAGTATTAACCAGTCGTTCCAGGCCAAGCCCGTAGAAGAATACTTAAAAAAACAAGGACGTTTTAAACATTTAGGAGCAGAAGAAATAGCCAGTATTCAAAAAATTGCTAATAATAATTTAAAAAAATACCGCTTATGAAAACGGCAGCTAAAAAAATATCTTTAGTTTTCCTAGCGGCTTATTTTTTATTAATAAGCGCCCTGCCAGCTAGCGCTAACTGTATTTGGGCACTTAATGAAAACTGCGCCGATATTGGTGCTAGCAATAATTGGACAAAAAAAGATGATAACAATTGTATCCAAGGTCTAAAAGATAACTACAACGGCTCAACAAGAAAATGCTGCTGCGCCGCCGATGTCGAAGGTTGCTGTATTATTAAAGATAATAATGGAAATGAGACCGCCCAGAATACCAGCAGCGGCGAAGAGTGCCAAAAAAAAGAACTGGATTCAAAAATAAAAGGCTATAAAAATGTTAGATTTTACCAAGACTACACGGCCGTAGATAACGCATGTATTAGTAAAAATACCCTAAACTGTAGCTGGAAAGAAAAAAAATATAAAGGAGCATCAGGCAAACAAGATCCAACAATTAGCGGTGGATGCTCAGGGCAAGAAAAGGAAAGCAACGACAGCGCTTGCTCTAGTAAAAAACCGGAAGACAGTGATTCTTTAGGCACAACAATAAAATACGTCTGTTGCTGCGGCTCAGCAAGCTCACAAATAAATCCTGGAAGTGGTGCAGCGCCTTTATTTGCCTTTCCTGAATTAAGCGTCAAAATACCTGAATTAAATTTAACACCAACTAGTAGTTTAATAAAATCTATAGATACTGATGGCAACGTAAGCATTTCTATACCCTGGATAGGTGAATATATACAAGCCGTCTATAAATACTTGTTCAGCGTCATTGGCATAGTCGCCGCCCTAACAATAATGGCCGCCGGTTTTTTATGGATGCTTTCGGCCGGTGACAATAGCAAAATAACTCGAGCCAGACAATTAATATCCGGCAGCTTATTGGGTATAGTCTTATTATTCTGCTCCTATATGATTTTATACTGGATAAATCCGGAGCTAATTAATTTGCCTAGCATAAAAATTGGTGTTGTTGAAAAAATCGATTTATTTAGTCTACCAATAGAAGACCAGATAAACGCTCCTGACTCAAAAGGAGGAAGTCATGGAGTTCCTTGGTACTTCCAATGTTCTCCAGAAGGAAAAAAAACTCTTTTTAATTATGATGGCAATAATAATAAAATTTGCGAAGCCAGCCCAGAAGAAATTGAAAAATATGGAAAAAATAATGCTCCAAATATCTGCACATCCGGTTGTGGCGTTATTTCCAGTCTAATGGTCCTTGGAAAATTCAATATAAAATTATCAATTTCCCAATGGACAAAAGAGATAGTAGATAATAAAGGACGAAAATGTGGCAACGGCTCAAATGTAGCTGGTCTGCAAACTTCGTTAGCAAAACACGGCTTAAAAAGCGTCACTATAAATAAAAACCAAATCAGCCAAGCGCTTGACGACGGACATCCTATAATAATTTCCTTACACGGTCCTTGTGGTTTTACCAAAAGAGCTCATTATGTAGTATTAACTGGCTGGAGAGACAAGAATAAAAGATTGGCCGATGTTAATGATCCAGGAAATAGCGTACCAAAAGCCGAAAGAACGTGTATAAACATAGACACCTTAAAAGATTGCGGCAGCGACAAACCGGCTTGCTCACTTTACAGTGCTTTTTATGTTTACAAGCCTTAAATTTTATTCCTATCCATCGCCTCATTAGCTAGACGATCGGCTTCTTTATTAAATTCACGGCGGATATGAGTAAAGCTTATCTTTTTAAAAGATAAAGAGATGTTATGAATCTCTAGAAATAAGGGGGCTAACTCCTTATTTTTTACTTTATATTCACGATTCAATTGCTTCACGACTAATTCGCTATCTAAACGGCATTCTACTTCTTCCAAACCCAATTCAACGGCTTTTTTCAAAGCAGACAATAAAGCCTTATACTCCGCTTGATTATTAGTGCCAAAACCAAGATACTGAGAAATTTCCGCCAACAAAACACCAGCTTCATCAGTAATCACTGCACCGATACCAGATGGACCAGGATTGCCACGCGCCCCGCCATCAGAAAAGATTATACCTTTTTTCATATTTTTATTTTTCCGTCGCCGTTTTTTCACTCAAACGGAGATCGATTATCTTTAATTGCGTTTCCCGGCGGCCGTTAAATTCATTGATTTCTAAATAATAAACAATATCGACATAATCACCGACTTTGAAATCCTGATAATCTTTAGCGGCGCCAAAAGCGATAGCCCAAACCGCTTTAACACTTTTATCTTCCTGGCCAGTTAAACGGAATTTTATATGCTGGGATTCAAAACCCATAGTCGCGATATCACTGATAAGCAAGGAGTAGCTGACAAAGCGAGGCTGAGGATTGTTCTGTCCGAAAGGCGCTAAATCCGTAATCATCGCCGCTGATTCCTGGTTTAATTTTGAAAATGGCAATTCAGCTTCAATCTTTAATTTCGGCTTATAAGCTTCGGCGGGTATTTCTTGTTCAGCGATGCTTATAAGTTTTTGGCGGAAAAGTTCTAAATTTTTTTCCGATTTCAAAGAAAAACCGCAAGCCATATAGTGTCCGCCGTATTTATCCAAGAACTCCGAAGAAGATTCAATAGCTTTTATCAAATTAAACCCTTCTATGGAACGGCCCGAGCCTTTAAAAGAAACTTCTTTCGCTTTTAATTTCTTAGTTTCTGGATCAAATTCCGCCGACTCAAGCAAGCGAGAAATTATCAAAGCTGGCCGATAATATTTTTCTACTATTCGACCGGCTACCAAACCGACAACACCCTCATTCCAAATCTGCCCTTCACCGGCAACGCCGATAATCACTGGCGGTAAATTATCTTTATCTATCTGATCTTCAACTTGCTTGATTATCTCTTCGGTTATTTGTTGACGGGAAATATTGCGCTGATTAAGTTCATTAGCTAAAGTTTCCGCCTCTTCTTTGTTATCAGTTGAAAGCAGAGCGAAAGCATCATTGGCGTGAGCCAAACGGCTGGCGGCATTCAAGCGCGGCGCTATCTGCCAGCTGACGTTCCAGGATTCTAAAGGACGGCCGCTAGAAATCTTAGCCACTCTGACAAGCTCATTCAAGCCGTGGCGGCGATTCTGATTTAAAACGCGCAGACCTTCTTTAACTAAACAGCGGTTCTCGCCCAAAAGGTTTACCATATCGGCGATAGTACCGACAGCCACTAAATCCAAACAACGCTCAGCAATCAAGGTTTTCTGTTTCTCCGGCAAACTAGATTTGGCTAGTAGCGCGCTAATCAACTTAAAAGAAACACCGACGCCCGCTAGATATTTCCAGGGGTAAGGGTCTGATGGGTCGGCGGGATCAATATAAGGGCAATCCGGCAGACTATCCGGTCCCTCTGGTAAAACATGGTGATCGGTAATAATAACATCGACGCCTAACTGTTTGGCATAAGCGACTTCTTCCCGATTGCGAATACCGTTATCAACGGTGATTATCAACTTAAATCCCTGGATAGCCGCTTGTTTTATCGCCGGCTTATTCAAGCCGTAACCCTCAGAAACGCGATCAGGCAGATAGGCATCGGCCGAAGCATGGAGGATGCGCAAAGTTTCCAGCAAAATAACCGAAGACGTAACGCCATCGGCATCATAATCACCGTAAACCAAAATCTTATCACCGGCTTTCAAATGCTTGATTAATAAATCAACCGCCGCTCCCATATTCTTAAAAAGGAAGGGGTCAAAAAAAGCGGCCGGATTCAAAAAAGCAGAAATATCACCGCGCTCCTTAAGGCCGCGATTAAACAATAATTGCAGGAGCAAAGGATCGATTCCGGGGTTATCTTCAATGAATTGCTGGCTGATAGCTGGAAATAGTTCCCATCGTTTCATTCTCTTCTTCTTAATTAATAAAAGCGAGGCCGATAGACCAGGCGACCATGGAAATCGTGACTAAAAGCGAAATGGCAATCCAAAGTCCTTTGATTATTTGACGTCTTTTCATATGTAATTATCTTTTTAAAATCTTAACAAAAGCCTGCGGCGGAATTTCCACGCTTCCCTTGCCGGCGACCATCATCTTCTTTTTTCCTTTTTTCTGTTTTTCTAATAACTTGCGCTTACGGCTAACATCGCCACCATATAATTTAGCGGTAACATCTTTGCGCAAGGCGGATAAACGTTCGGAAGCGATTACCTTCGCCCCTAAAGCGGCTTGTATCTTGATGGCAAACATCTGTCGTGGCAGATTATCTTTCAAAATATCAACGATTGCCCGCCCTTCATGATAAGCGTCATCGCGGTAAACTATGGTCGCTAACGATTCAACGATATCATCGGCGACTAAGATATCCAATTTAACGACATCAGCCGGACGGTAATCTAAATAATCATAATTAATGGAAGCATAGCCGGAAGAAACGCTTTTTATCTTATCATAATAATCAGTCAAAATGGCTGATAAAGGCATTTCGTAGTGGAGCAGGACGCGGCTGTCATCGCCATCGCTGGAAATATATTCCGTATTCTTATAGATACCTCTTTTTTCCTGAGTAAGATTAATAATATTTCCCAAATACGACTTAGGAGTAATGATATCTAATTTAACCCAAGGTTCTTCAATGGAATCTATTTGGTTTGGTTCGGGCAGGCCCTGCGGCGTTCTGATAATCACTTCTTCGCCGTTTGATTTAAAAACTTTATAAGCAACGCTGGGAACAGTGACTATTAAATCAAGGCCATATTCCCGACGCAAACGCTCTTGAAAAACTTCCAAATGCAACAAGCCCAAAAAGCCGCAACGGAAACCGAAACCAAGAGCATCCGATCTTTCCGGTTCATACGATAAAGCGGCATCATTAAGCTTTAATTTTTCCATGGCTTCCCGCAATTCTTTAAAATCATCACCTTCCCGTGGAAAAATTCCGGCAAAAACCATGGGGCGAACTTCTTTGTATCCCGGCAAGGCCTCAAGAACGACACCTTCTCCTAAACCGCGGCCAGCCGTTAACGTATCGCCGACGCGACAATCAGAAACCTGACGAAAACCGGTAATAACATAACCGATTTCTCCCGCCGAAAGAGTGCTGGTCGGAAAATAATCCGGCTTGAATACGCCGCACTCCAAAACTTCGCTTTCGACATCTGTAGCCAAAAGCTTAATCCTATCACCCTTGCGCAAACAACCGTCAACGACACGCACGTAAGCGACTACGCCGCGATAAGTATCATATTTGGAATCGAAAATCAAAGCGCGCGGGTAAGCTTTTTCTTGCTCTTCTTTGCTGACCGGCGGCTGACCATTATTTATAACCGCTTCCAAGATTTCCGCGACACCGGCGCCCGTCTTGCCGGAAGCGGAAATTATTTCTTCTTCTCGACAACCTAAAAGATCAACGATTTCTTTCTTTGTCTTCTGTACGTCGGCGGCCGGCAAGTCTATCTTATTAACTACCGGAATTATAGTTAAATCCTGTTCTAAAGCTAAATAAAGATTGGCCAAGGTTTGAGCCTGGATGCCTTGAGTGGAGTCAACTAAAAGCACGGCGGTTTCCACGGCGGCTAAAGAACGAGAAACTTCATAGGAAAAATCGACGTGCCCTGGGGTATCTATCAGGTTAAGCTGATAACCTTGATAATCCATGGTTACTGGCTGAAGCTTGATGGTTATTCCTCTTTCTCTTTCGATGTCCATGCCATCAAGAATCTGATCTTTCATCT
>CAYPAS010000016.1:0-15187 GCA_964408785.1 uncultured Gammaproteobacteria bacterium
TTAAAATATCTTAAGCAAGCGGATCTTATATTATTTGTGGTCGATTCTAAAAACGGCCTGCTTCCCGAAGACAAAGCTATCGCTTCCCTAATCAGAAAAAATCCTACTAACAGAGAAAAATGCCTTTTAGTCGCCAATAAAGTAGACAATTTCCGACAAGCCGGAGAAACCGCCCAATTCAATCAGCTAGCCCTAGGCGAACCGCAAATAATTTCCGCGGCTAGCGGCCTTGGTACTGGCGACCTTCTTGACGTCGTAGTCGATCGCTTAAAAAAACTTCCGCTAAATATTTCTGAAAAAAAAGAAATCAGCGAAGAAGAAACTATAAATGTCTGTATAATCGGCAAACCGAATGTCGGCAAATCATCACTACTCAATTCAATTCTCGGTTATGAGCGGGTAATCGTCAGTCCTGTCGCTCACACCACCAGAGAACCACAAGATACGATAATAGATTACGATGGAAAAAAGATTAAGATAATCGACACCGCCGGTATTTCCAAACATGGACAAAAAACGAAAAATGGCTTAGAAAAACCAGGCATACAAAAAACCTTAGCCGTCTTAGGTAAAAGCCAGATTGCGCTTTTAGTATTAGACATGAGCGAAAGCTTGACCCATCAAGACGCTAAACTAGTCCAAGAAATATTTGACCGCCAAAAAAGCTTGATTATCATCGCCAATAAATGGGACATCGTCGAAGTTCGTGATACGAAAAAATGGACTCAGGTAATAAACGACAAATTGCCTTTCGCTTCTTGGGCGCCAATTCAGTTCGTCTCGGCCAAATCCGGAGAAAAAGTAAAAAAAATAATGGACTTGATAGTTAAAGTAGCTGAAGACCGCCACTTATCATTAAGCGCTTCCCAGTGTGAAAAATTCATGAAAGCCGTCGTAAAGATACACAAACCAGCCAAAGGAAAGGGAATAAAAGCGCCGCGCATTTATGAATTCCGCCAAACAAAAGACAATCCGCCATCATTCTTAGTCCGTATTGGACAAGATGATGACTTACATTTTTCTTATTTGCGCTTCATGGAAAACCGTCTACGCGAAAGACATAGTTTCCTAGGAACGCCTATCAGGATAAAAATAGAAAAAAATAAAAAATCACACACCACAACTAGGAAATAATATGAAATTCATCATCGGCTTAGGAAATCCTGGCGAACAATACAGCAAGACAAGACACAATGTCGGCTGGTTAGCCTTGGACTATCTTCTTGGACCGGTAAAATGGCAAGAAAACAAAAAGTTTGCCGCCTTAGTACATGAAGATCCTATTTTTACCTACGTCAAACCGCTAACTTTCATGAACGCTTCTGGAGAATCAGCTAGAAAAATCCTTGATTTTTATGGCTTTCTCCCCAAAAAACTTGGTCTTTTTGGAAAAAAAGATCTTGATTTGCGCGAAAATCTTATCGTTATCCAAGATGATTTAGATATTGAATTCGGTAAATTCAAAATAGCAGAAGACTCTAGCAGTGCCGGCCATCGCGGCATCCAATCGATAATCGACCAATTAAAAACCAAGCGATTTACTCGGATAAGATTCGGTATAAAAAATTCTTATTTAAAAAATCCAATACCCTCTGACAAATTTGTCCTGCAGAATTTTATGCCAGACGAACTTAATGCCATGCCCAAAATTTTTGATCAAATAAAAGAAGTCTTAAAGAAATAACCCTAACCCCCGCCGCAAGCGGGGGTTTATTTTTTATGTATATAGAATATAGCCCCGAAGAAGCCTGTCTCGCCTTAGCTTATTTTCCCATGATCGGACCACGAACTTTTTCCAAAATAACTGATAGCTGGCCGATAGAAAAAATATTTTCCCATCCTCGAAAAACTTTTTCCTTATTAAAAGGTCGAGAAAAGTTAATTGACAATTTTATTGCTTGGCAAAAAGATTTTTCGTTAGAAAAAACAAAAAGAGATTTAAGGTCGCAGGGAATAAACTGGTCTACGCGCCTAAGCAATGATTACCCAGAAAATTTAAAAAATATTATTGATCCGCCTATCTGTCTTTTTTATCAAGGATCAATAAGCGCCACTAAAAACAAGAAATCCTTGGCGATAATCGGTTCGCGACAACCAAGTTTTTATGGATTAAAAGCTGTTTCCTATCTAATTAACGAATTAGAAAACGAAAACCTTGTTATTGTTAGCGGTCTAGCCCGCGGTATCGATGCCAGTGCTCACACAAAAGCTGTTGATAACGGCTTAACAACCGCCGCCGTTATCGGCTCCGGGCTTGATCAAAAAAATTTTTATCCGCAAGAAAATCAAAGTCTCAAAAAAAAGATAATCGATTCTGGTGGAATAGTATTTTCCGAATATCCGCCAGGCACGCCAGCCTTACCGCAAAATTTTCCCAGGCGCAACCGTTTGATAAGCGGCTTATCGCAAATAGTCTTAATAATAGAAGCCAAACATCGTTCCGGATCGCTATCAACCGCTAACAGTGCGCTAGAACAAGGCCGGACAGTCGCTTGCTTGCCGGGAAGTATTTTTTCACCGCTTTCCGAAGGAACAAATCGACTTTTAAAAAGCGGCGCGGAAGTCATAAGCAATACAGATGATTTAAAAGAGCTTCTCGATTTAGAAATCCCCACTAACAAAGAAACTTTAAAACAAAAAAATAATTTAATTCCTTTTAACAATGCTGAAGAAAAATCTATTTTTCACTTAATAGAAGCGGCAGAAAAAATTCAGGAAGCGGCTGACTTCGATTATCTGTCAAGAAACAGCAAACTTGACACCGCAAAGATAAATAGTACACTAAGTATATTGGAAATAAAAAGTATCATCTCCAGCGACGGCCGCCGATACTTCACAAACAACTATGAATCTAATAATCGTCGAATCTCCAACTAAAGCCAAAACTATCAGCAAATTCCTCAACCGCGACTATTCAGTGGAGTCGTCTTTCGGACATATCCGCGACCTGCCGAAAAGCGATATGGGAATTGATATTGCTAATAATTTTCAGCCACATTATATTATACCAACCAAGGCTAAAAAAGTAGTGGCTAATTTAAAGGCGCTAGCAAAAAAAGCTGACAAAGTAATACTCGCGTCCGATGAAGACCGCGAAGGAGAGGCTATCGCTTGGCATTTAGCAGAAGCTCTTAAATTATCGGAAGACAAGTCCGAAAGAATCGCTTTTCACGAAATAACCAAAGAAGCCATCCTTGAAGCTTTAAAAAATCCCAGAGACTTAGACATCAATCTAGTTAACGCCCAGCAAGCCAGGAGAATGCTCGACCGTCTTGTCGGTTACGAACTTTCTCCCTTCCTTTGGAAAAAAGTAGCTAAAGGCTTATCCGCCGGCCGCGTCCAAAGCGTTGCTATCCGTTTAATAGTTGAAAGAGAAAAGGAAATAAAAGCTTTTTTACCAGAAGAATATTGGACCATCGGCGCTTCTTTCAGCGACCTAGCTGGTGAAAAAACTTTTGAAGCTGAACTTAATAAAATAAGAGGTAAATCCTTTGACAAATTATCGCTAAAAAAAGAAGAGGCGGCCTCGCTTAAAAAAATCCTGAACAAGAGCGAATACCACATAGAGAAAATAGAAAAAAAGGAGATACAAAAAAATCCTAGCGCTCCGTTCACCACCTCCACTTTACAACAATCAGCCAATCGCCACTTAGGTTTCAGCGCTAAACAGACGATGGCCGTCGCGCAAAAGCTTTATGAACAAGGTTTCATAACCTACATGCGTACAGACTCTCTGAATCTTTCAAAAAAATTTTTAGAAGATTGCCGTGAGTGGCTGCAAAAAGAATTAGGAGAAAAATTTATCAGCCCGAAAGCGAACATCTATAAAAATAAAAGTAAGAATGCCCAAGAAGCTCATGAAGCCATTAGGCCGACCGAAGCTTCCAGGACCCCGGAAAACCTGGAAGGGAAGCTAGATAAAAACCAAGAAAAACTTTATCGCTTAATCTGGCAGAGAGCTATCGCCAGCCAAATGGCTCCGGCTAAATTAGCGGCCACGACTATCGATGTCTTGGCGGTTGACGGACGCGATTCTTATTCTTTTAGAAGCAACGGACAAATCCTTAACTTCCCGGGCTATCTGCAAATCTGGCCGGAAAAAACCAAAGAACAGGAACTACCGGATTTAAAAGAAGAAGAAAAATTAAAACTAACGGCCTTAAGAAGCGACCAGCATTCAACCAATCCGCCATCACGTTATTCTGACGCCAGTTTGGTAAAAGACATGGAAAAATACGGCATTGGCCGCCCATCGACCTACGCCCCGACTATCAGCACTATTATCGCCAGGAATTATATTGAACGCGATGAAAATAAAAAACTGAAGCCGAATGAAATGGCTTTCATCGTCAACGATCTTTTAACCCAGCATTTTCCTAAAATAGTTAATTATGAATTTACCGCCAATATGGAAAACGAATTAGACTCTATCGCCGAAGGTAAATCTTCCTGGGAACCGGTAATTTCCGATTTCTATCAAGATTTCCACGACAACCTAGAAAAAAAATACGAGGAAATAAAAAAGAGCGACATAATACCAGAAACGACTAGCGATGAAGTCTGTGATAAATGCGGCGCACCGATGCTTATTAAAACCGGACGCTACGGAAAATTCCTTGCCTGCTCGGCTTTCCCTGATTGTCGTAATATCAAAAAATTAGACCAGGCGAAAAAAACGCTGGACCCAGAAAAAGAAAAACAACTGCAAGCTTTACAAGAAAAGCATGCCGGAAAAGTCTGTGATAAATGCGGTTCGCCGATGCTGGTAAAAACAGGGAAATACGGACCATTCTTAGCTTGTTCGGCTTATCCAAACTGTAAGAATATCAAAAACATCGATGACGGCCAGCAAGAAGAAATTATCTGTCCCGCCTGCAAAGAAGGACACATAGTTAAAAAGTTCAGCCGCCGCGGCGCGTTTTACGCTTGCAGTAATTATCCTAAATGCAAAAATGCTTACTGGGGTAAACCGAACGGCGAAAAATGCCCCGAATGCGGTTCGCTTATGCTTGAAAATAAAGACGGCGGCAGTAAATGTAGCGATAAAGATTGTGGCTATTCAAAATAAAAAAACGGGCTTCGGCCCGCTTTTTTTATCTGACGATAATTTATTTTTTCCGCTTAAGAGAATTTTTTCTAGCCGCTGCTTTTTCTTTAACGATTTCTATGCCTTTTTTGAAAAGCTCTCCAAAGATTGTTAAGTATGCCGCGCTATTCTTTAATTTTTCTCCAGCCAAATCAAGTAAATTTTCCGCCTTTTCAACGCCGACTTCTACTTTTTTAATAAGAGAATAAACTCCTTTCAAGCTAGCGATGAAATAGTACATCGAAAAGCAGAGAAAAACGGTTAAGGCGGCAACGCAAACTGACAAAGTAAAATTTAAGATATCGGCTGATTGATAAGCCATATTTTTAAAATATTATTAATCACGCAAAGAAGCAGAAAATTTTTCCTCTAAGTGCTTGATAAGCTTTGCTTGGACCTCGTCGGTTTCTCCAGCTGACAAAGTCCGTTCATCTGATTGATAGCTTATCCGGAAGGCTAAGCTTTTTTTATCGCTAGGCAAATGATCGCCGGCATAAACATCAAAAAGTTCAACATCTCTTATCAAAGGATTGAAATTAGAAATCTCTTCCTTGAAATCATTATATAATATTTTATTATCTATTACAAAAGATAAATCACGGATGACTGCCGGGTAGCGACCGATTTCTTGATATTGATTATCAGAGCGGCTGGCAATCATTAAAATTTTAGACAAACTTAATTCAGCAAAAGCCGCTTCTTTCTTTAAACCGTTTTGTTTCTTAGCTTCATCAGAAATAACAGCCAACGATCCCAAATATTCACCGCCAATCTTAATGCCGGCCGATAATTGGCGATCCGCCCAAGGGTTGGTATTTTCCATCTTTAAAAATTCCACCTCTTCTTTTAATCCGCCCAGTGATTGCAGAAGAAAAGAAACCGCTCCTTTTAACTGGCGGAAAACATCATCATCACCAGCTAAAGCTAAGGACAAGCGTTTTTCTTGATGCGGCAAAAATTCATCGCTAAGCGCGTCTTTTTTTAGCGCTCCTGGCGTCTTAAAGAAAACACTACCGATTTCAAAGAAGGCTAAGCGCTCGCTTTTAGCTTGATTGTTCTTAACATTAGAAACCAAGCCCGGAACTAATGACTGCCTTAAAAGAGTATGAACATCAGACAAAGGATTGGCTAAGCGCAAGTGATTACTAGAATCGATATTAAGTTTGTGCAACTGGTCTTCGTTAACAAAAGAATAGTTATAGGCTTCATTGTAAGCTAAAGCCAAAGACAGGATATCTTTTATTTTCCATTCTAAAGATCTTTCTTCATTCTTTAGTGGTAATTGCAAGGGAAGGACTGGTAATTTTGCTGGTACGTTATCATAACCATAAAGGCGCAGAATCTCTTCCGCCAAATCTTCACGGCAACTTACATCCTTTGATGCCCGCCAAGAAGGCACGGAAACTAAACAGGAAGCACCGTCTTCGTTTTCTTTAGTCTTAAAACCAAGCTTATTAAGATTCTTTATCACCATATCCTTAGACACGGCGATACCGATCTTGCGATCAAGCCAGGAAAAATCTAGATTTATCGATAACTCTTCCTTCTTTTTAGGATAATAATCGAAAATCTGGCTTTCAATCTTCAAAGCTGGCTGTATTTCTAAAAGTAAATTCAAAAAACGATAAATAGCCGTGGCGGGAAGTTCGGGATCAAGCGATTTTTCAAAACGCAAAGAAGCTTCTGTCCTTAATCCCAGTCTTTGCGAAGTTTTACGAATAGCCACCGAAGAAAAGCAAGCTGATTCTAAAATAATAGCTTTAGTTTCTTGATCGATAGCGCTGTTTTTTCCTCCCATAACACCAGCAATCGCTAACGGAGCGTTTTTATCAGCGATTAAAATATCGCCAAGCGCTAAACGGCGTTCTTTTTCATCGATAGTCTCTATTAATTCCTCAGATTTAACTTCTCTGACTTGCAGCGATTCTACCTTATCGGCATCAAAGGCGTGGAGCGGCTGACCGCAGTCGAACATAACATAATTACTAAGATCGACAATATTATTTATTGGTTTTTCACCAATAGCCACCAATCTTTCTTTCAGCCAGGCGGGAGATTCGGCTACTTTCAAACCGCTTATCTTCAGGGCCATATAACGCTGGCAAAGGCCGTTCTTATCATTTATCTTGATATCTAAAGGAGGTGCTTCGGGAGTAATAATCGCCTTCTTAGGCAAATTCTTTTCGTAATCCTTAAATGGCAAATCAAAAATAGCCGCTATTTCTCTAGCAATACCATAGTGATTAAGTAAATCAGGGCGATTAGATAAAGACTTATTATCTATTTCTAAGACAACATCATCAGCTTTAATATATTTAGAAAAATCCTCACCGATCTTAGCGCTTTCTTTTAAAACCATGATGCCTTCATGATTCTGTCCCAAACCGAGTTCGTCTTCGGCACAGACCATGCCGCAAGATTTTTCACCGCGGATTTCCGATTCTTTTATTTCTAGACCATTGGGCAATTTAGCACCAATCATCGCCACCGGAACTAATTGTCCTTCAGCAATATTGGGCGCACCGCAGACTATATCTAATTTTTCTTTTTTTACATCTATTTTTGTAAGGCGCAAACGATCAGCATTCGGATGTTTCCTAACCTCCAAGACTTTGCCGATAACGACCTTATCAAATTTATCAGCCTGGCTTATATAACCCTCAACTTCTACCGTATGGGCCGTCAATTCATTGGCGATGCTCGCCGCGCTTATCTTGGCCGGTATCTTGACGAAGTCTTTCAGCCAATTCAATGAGATATACATATTATTAGAATTGTTCAATGAATCTTAAATCGTTACCGTTAAACAAACGGGTGTCATTAATGCCGTATTTAAGCATGGCTAATCTTGTTAAACCAAAACCGAAAGCCAAGCCGGAATAAACTTCTGGATCAAAACCGCCAGCCCGGAGAACTTCCGGATGGACTAGGCCAGCACCCACTATTTCTAACCAACCGGTATATTTACAAACACGGCAACCCTTGCCCTGGCAAAGAAAACAGGTATATTCACCATTATTTCCCGGCTCAACAAAAGGATAGAACTTAGGGCGCATGCGCAGCTTAGTGTTCGGACCGAATAATTTTTGACCGACTATCTCCAAGAAGCTTTTTAAATTGGCAAAACTGATATCTTTATCGACAAGCAAACCTTCTAATTGATAAAAAGTGTGCTCATGCCGCGCGTCGGTCGCTTCGTTACGGAAACAGCGCCCTGGAATAATTACTTTTAACGGCGCGCCATATTCTTTCATCGCTCTTATCTGAACTGATGAAGTCTGGGTTCTCATCAAAAGATCATAATTACCCTCGGCATTCTTTTGATCAATATAAAAAGTATCCTGCATATCACGAGCGGGGTGAGTCGGCGGGATATTAAGCGCGGTAAAATTATAATAATCACTTTCCAATTCCGGCCCATCAAGCACCATGAAACCCAAAGAAGAAAAAACTTCTTCTATTTCTCGCTGAGTTAAAGACAAGGGATTAAGATGGCCACGAAGATGTTTATCGCCCGGCAAGGTTGGATCACTTTCTTTCTGTTTAGCCACTCCCAAAGAAAATCTTTTTAGAGCGTTAGAGAAAGCTTCATTTATTTCCTGTTTAACAGTATTAGCCAGTTCTCCCGCCGCCTGACGATCAGCGGCCGCCAAATCTTTCAAACCATGCATTATCTGGCTTAATAAGCCTTTGCGGGAAAGGTATTTCAATTCTAAATCACGAAGCTCTTTTTCTTGAGAAACAGCCGTTAATTCTTTCAAGAAAGACTCTCTTAATTTATTCAGTTCTTCTTTCATATTATTGGGGGTTGTTTTTCTTATAACTTATCATAAAAACTTCTAAGATTAAAAAGACTGCTAATAAGAGGCTGATATTAAGCCAACTAAATAATCCTTCCGCCTTTAATATCAAGCTGCTTATCACGAACAGGGAAAACATAAACGACTGTCTAAAAGCGATTTTAACCGAATTAAAAACCAAATCACGTTTTAAAATCACGAATCTAAACAAAAAACCTAGCAAGGAGGCGATTCCGCTCAAGAAAACAAACAAGGAAGAATAGAAAAGCAGGAATCCTAGCCAATTAGTTCTTTCCGGGTCGATCAAATCGGCCACGAAAAAGAAAAGTAGGCCGGCTAAAAAACTTAAGACGGCCATGACGTATAAGTATTTCTTTAAAGTCATAAAAATTTTGGCTTAGACAGATTAAAATTACCAAAAAAACCGGCTAAAGTCAAATAAAAATCTTGACTTGCCTGCCCATTAAGTATATATTTGAATATTAATCTATAAAAACAATGCTCGGCCCTGAAAAACAAATTTGGAACCAAATAGAAAAAGCCAAGAGCGTGTTGCTTGTTTTTTCCGCTGAAAGCGGTGGTGATGAAAGCGCCGCCGCCTTAGCCCTGTTTTTAGCGATTAAAAAATTAGGTGGCGTTGTTGATTTGGTTAATTCCGAAGGCAAAGATGGCTTAACAAACATTTCTTTTCTGCCAGGAGCAGAAAATATCGAAGCGGAAATCAAAAATTTAAGAAAATTTATTGTTTCTTTAGATATTAGCCAAGCAAAAATAAACCAGATTCGCTACACTATCGATGAAAATCGTTTAAATTTTATTATTTCTCCGTCTTCTGGCTGGTTTAAACAGGAAGACATTAGCACCAAAGCAGGTGATTTTAAATACGACCTGATAATCGCTATCGGCAGTAAAGACTTAGAGTCGCTGGGGAGATTATATGATGATAACGTCGAATTCTTCTTCAAAGCCCCCCTTATTAATATTGATAACGATCCAGCCAACGAAGTTTACGGCCAAATAAACCTGTTGGACATAAATTCTCTTACCTTATCTGAAATAATTTTCAGATTATTAGAAGAAAAAGGCTTAGAAATAGATAGCGATATCGCAACCTGCCTTCTGGCTGGCATAATCCACGAAACTAAAAACTTCAAAAACAACCGTTTAACACCCGATACTTTATTGGCCAGTTCTAAACTTATTTCCTTAAAAGCGCGCCGCGAAGAAATAATCGACCGCTTTTATCGCTCGCGCGACGTTTCCCTGCTTAAACTCTGGGGAAGAATACTGAATAATTTACAAAGCGAAGAGAATGACCAATTTATCTGGTCAGCCATTGGCCGCCAAGCTAGTGCCGATCTCGGCCAGGCATCTATAAGATCTTTGGAAGAAATAATCGAAGATCTTATCGGAAATATACCGGAATCAAAAATGGTCGCCATTTTCTATGAATATGAAAACGAAACCAGCGTGGTCCTTTGGTCGACCAAGAATATAGACGCGCAAGAAGTACTAAAAGAATGGAGCGCCTGGGGAAGCAAGCATTTAGCTAAGGCGGTGATAAAAAACAGCCTAGACGCAGTCAAACCGGCGATAATTTCCCAAATAAAATCAACCCTTGAAAAATTAAGCTGATAATGGTATAAATATTTGGTCGAATGCTTGCTTTATTTTTTCGACCACATTATAATTGGGCATATAGCTCAGCTGGTTAGAGCACCGCTCTTATAAAGCGGGGGTCGATGGTTCAAGTCCATCTATGCCCACCAGAAGAAAATCGTACGGGCTCGTAGCTCAGTTGGTTAGAGCGCTACGTTGACATCGTAGAGGTCACAGGTTCGAGTCCTGTCGGGCCCACCAAAAAAACACTTAAGAAAATTAAGTGTTTTTTGTTTGCTAAATAATGTCCTTACTTATTTACATATTGAACAAAAATTGGTAAATTATAGATGAAACAAAAAATATGTTTTTCAAGAAAAAAATAAAGCAAGAAGAACCTGCTAACTTCAATCATCACGAATCGTCCGTCTCCGAGTGGCTAGAAAACGACGGCGAAGAAAGCGAGGGGCAATTAGCAATCGACGTCTTCCAGACCGCCAAGCAAATAATTATCAAATCGACGATTGCTGGCGTCGAACCGGAAAACCTTAAAATATCCCTACATCACGACCTTTTAACCATCAAAGGACGGAGAAACTCTGGACGCATGGTCGAAGGATCGGAATATATTTACCAAGAATGCTACTGGGGTTCGTTTTCTCGCAGTATCATCTTGCCAGCCGAGGTTGATCAGAAAAAAATAGAAGCTGATTTGGAAAATGGGATATTAACCATCATTTTACAAAAAAAAGAGGAGCAGGAAAAAGGAGTGGAAATCAAAATAAAAGATTAGGAAACATCATCTAATATGAAGTTATCTGCTAAAGGCAAAAAAATCGCCTTTTCTAGCGTTATAGTAATCGCGATACCAACCGTCGCGCTCTTTTTTTCTTGGGAATTATCGTTTAAAAACAAAACTCTTCCCGGAACAACAATCGGCGGCTTAAATATTGGCGGTTTAAATTACCAAAAAAGCGAAAACTCTTTAAAAGAAAGATTGGCCTTATTCGAAAATCAAGGTATTACTCTTTCTTATGGTAAAAAAACCGTTACCCTGCCGATAAAAAGCATTTCCTTTGATAGCGACCTAGCCAAATTATTCATAAACTTCAATTACCAAGAAAGTTTATCCGAAATTTTCAATAAAAATGGCGAACAATCTTTTGCTAACTTTTTCCAATATCTTGTCGGCCTAAAAAGCAAGGAAATAAAAATCTCTTACGAGCTAGATGAAACAGCTATTGATAATTTCATTAAAGATTCCTTTAAAGACGAATACTTGCCAGCGCAAAACGCATATTTTTCCCTGGAAAGCCGCAACGGTCGAAAAGAAATAACCCTTAATCAGGAAAGTATCGGCAAAGAAATAAATCTGCCATCAGCCCTCTCTGACATCAAAGAAAGAATAGAAAACCTTGATCAAACACCAATAGAATTAAGGACTAGATCACAATATCCCCAAATAAAAGAAGCTGATTTAGCCGGGTTAAAAGAAGAAGCAAAAAATCTAGCCAATGATTCTGGCTTAACTGTTTCCTTGAAAGAAAACGGTGAAACACTTGAAAGCTGGAAAATTAGCCAAAAGACAATTATTAACTGGATAAGTTCACAAAAAATTTCCGGACAGACCAGCTTATCATTGGATAAAGAAAAAATATATTCCTATCTAGAAAAATATATCGCTCCCGATATCGACAAGGAAGCAGTTTTGCCACGCTTTGAAATAAGCAATAATAAAGTTATTAGTTGGCAAGGAGGCGAAAACGGACGGAAATTAAATTTAGAAAAAAGTGCCGCCAGTTTAGAAGAAGCACTAATCAATAAATTAGGCGAAGCGGAAATCTACACAGAAACTATTGAAAGCCGCTCCCTGGAAAATGAAGATTTACAAATAAAAGAAATAATCGGCACTGGCCACTCAAATTTTAAAGGATCTTCAGAAAATCGTAAAAAAAATATCCGCGTCGGTGCTAACACTTTGCACGGACTGCTTATAAAACCCGATGAAGAATTTTCCGTCATATCTTCTTTAGGAGAAATAGACGCCAAAGCTGGCTACGTTCCTGAGTTAGTGATAAAAGGCGATAAAACCATACCAGAATATGGCGGTGGTTTATGTCAAATAGGCACAACAGTTTTCCGCACTGCCCTAGCTTCCGGACTACCGATAACTATGCGGCAAAACCATTCTTACCGCGTCTCTTATTATGAGCCGGCCGGAACCGATGCCACTATTTACGACCCTCAGCCCGATCTGCGCTTCCTTAATGACACCGGAAACTATATACTCATCCAGGCCAGAATATCCGGCAACGATCTTTATTTTGATTTCTGGGGAGTAAAAGACGGCCGCAGCGCCTCGACGACTTACCCTACTATATATAATATAGTCAAACCGGAACCAACTAAAATAATCGAAACCGACGATTTAGAACCAGGGAAAAAGAAATGCACAGAAAGCTCCCATAATGGCGCCGATGCTTTCTTTGATTATCACGTGGTTTATCCCGACGGGAGAATAACTGATAAGCGCTTCCAATCTCACTACGTCCCTTGGCAAGGAGTCTGCCTAGTCGGACGGGAAAAAACCGCGACTAGCACCGAAGAAGTGTTAAATAATAATGAAGGCGTGGCAAGTAGTACGCCGACAATTACCAGTACCAGTACCAGTCCTACACCAAGCGAATAAACAAAAAGAAGGGATTAACCCTTCTTTTTTTTAGATATTCAAATTATTATTTAACGATTTCTCCTTCTATTATTTTTTCCTGATTCTTTTTAAAGATTAAATGCTGTTGCCAAGCACTGATCAGCGTCATTACCAACCAATAAAAAGTTAAGCCGCCCGGCATAGTAACACCGATAAAGACTGTTACTGCTGGCATAAAATAAAGCATCTGCTTATTCATGATTGCCATCATATTCTCATCTTCAGCCCCCTTAACATTCGGCTGTTTTCGAGAAACCATGGTTTTCGCCTGCCAAAATTGTGCCAATCCAGCTAAAACAGCTAATATTACATTAGGAGCGGCTAAATTTAAAAATCCAAAAGCCAGGGTATTTAAATGTTCCGGTTTATTTATAAAAGCATAAACATAATCCAATTTGTTACTAACGCCGTCACGAAAAACTTGATAAACTGCAATTAAAACCGGCAACTGGACAAGCATTGTTAAACAGGAAGAAAAGGGATTAGTCTTATTTTCACGATAAAGATCGATAGTCGCCTGGCTTAAAGCAGCCTTATCATCAGCATGTTTTTTCTTTATTTCCTCTAATTTTGGCTGTAATTCCTGCAAAGCTTTCTGCGATTTTATGGCTTTCTGATTAAAAGGCCAAAGAATCATTTTTATAGCTATAGTCAGGATAATAATAGCCAAGCCTAAATCCTGAAAAGCGACTGTATTATAGAGGACTAATAACAGATTAAGAATCGGTTGATAAAAGACGGCCGTAAAAATAGTGGACATATTTTTTATTTTAATGGCTCATAACCCCCTTCATTCCAAGGGTTACAGCGCATAATGCGCCAAATAGAAAGACTTACGCCCTTTATTATACCATACTTCTTCAAAGCTTCGAGGCTGTATTGTGAACAAGTGGGATAAAAACGACAATAACCATAGGGATGCAAAGCCTTGAACCAGCCATGGTCGGGAGAAATAGTCTTCTGATAAAGATTAATTAATTTTATTAAAATATTTACAGTAATATTAGATAAATATTTAAAAATTTGTCTCATTTAATCTTTTTATAAATTTTTAAATTTTTAAAAGATTGGATTAATTCGGCGTGTATATCTTGAAAATTTTTATCTAATATTTTATCAAAAATAACCACAACCAAATCTTTTCCCGGAATAATATTCTCTTTTTCATCCTGAAAAGCCTTTTTAATCCAACGTTTCGCTAAATTCCTTAAAACCGCTTTTTTACTTACCTTAGTACTAGCAATAACCCCCAAACGCGACTGTTCTGTACCATTATCAGCGGCACGAATATTAAAATCCTTACTATAAAAAGTTTGACCCACTTCAAAAACGCGGTCAAACTCTTTATTCTTTCTAATCCTGTTGTCTTTTTTAAGCATGTCTGCTTTTGGACTTTTATTTGGAAAGCTTTTTTCGTCCCTTATCGCGGCGTCTTTTTAAGACATCACGGCCGTCCTTAGTCTCCATTCTTTCTAAAAATCCGTGCTTTTTCTTAGCTCTCAGCTTATTCGGCTGGTAAGTTCTTTTTGGCATAATATATATTTAACCTGTTTAAGCATTAACAAGATAACATCTTTATTTACCTAAGTCAATTATTATTTAAATAAACTAAAAATACTTATCCACTATTTATCAACATATTCTAAACAAGATTTCAGCTTGTGATAATAGTCTTTATAAAATATAATATTAATAAGATATTCTTGTTTTGACGATATCTAACCTCATGTAAAATGTAGTTTTTTTTGTTTATGACCAACGAACAAATCTGGCAGGCAGTCTTAGGGGAAATAGAAATAAGTCTTTCACGGGCTAATTTCGTTACCTGGTTCAAGGATACCTTTATCTCGTCTTTCGAAAACGACAATGTCATTGTTTGTGTTCCCAATGCCTTCGTCAAAAAATGGCTAGAAGAAAAATACCACAAAAACATAGTAGCCGCCCTAGAAAGCGTTGTCCACAAAAAAATAAACCAAGTTATTTATAAAATAG
>CAYPAS010000017.1:0-14671 GCA_964408785.1 uncultured Gammaproteobacteria bacterium
AAATATCATCGTAATCCGCTTTCCTGATGACTGATTTAAAAGAATCAAGCTCTTCGTCTTCTCTTTTATCCCGCAAAGACAAGACTCGGCCGACATCTAAGCCCAGCTCGGTTTTAACGATTACCGAATCTCCGGGAAGCAAAACAAGGCTGCCGACTAAAAAGTCGTAAGCCTTGTCCCATTTAGCAAACTGGATCTGAGCGATTTTCATCTTTCTCAGAATTATAGAGAGTAACGGACGAATTTCAAGATATTAGCGCCAGCCAAAACATCTTTAACTTTCTTTTTATCGTCTTTAATATATTCCTGCTCAACTAAGCAAACTTCTGAATAATATTTGCCCATCTTGCCTTCGAGAATCTTATCAACCATATTTTCCGGCTTGCCCTCCTTAAGCAATTGTTCGCGATAGATTTCTTTTTCTTTGGCGATATCTTCAGCAGAAACTTCGCTCGGCAATAAATACTTCGGATTAGCCGCCGCTACCTGCATGGCGATTTCCCCCGCCAATTCTTCTTTAGACGGCTGGTCAATGGCGACCAAGACGCCAATTTTACCTCCCAAGTGCGAATAAGCGGCAACGCTTTCCCCCTTGATTATTTCAAAGCGCTTGATTTCCATGCGTTCACCGATAGTGCCACTCAAATTAGCAATAGCCTCCTGGACGCTGCCATTTTCAAAAGGCAAAGACAATAAAGCTGCTAAATCAGCCGGTTCTTTATCGATTACTAAAGCTAAAATTGCGTCCGCTAAAGCCTGGAATTTTTCATTGCGAGAAACAAAATCAGTTTCCGAATTCATTTCTAAGATATAGGCGGTCTTTTTGTCAGCGCTAACGGCAACTTTGATAACACCTTCATTGGCTTCACGGTCAGTCCGCTTCGCGGCTTTAGAAATACCTTTCTTGCGCAATATTTCGACGGCGACTTCTAGGTTATTGCCAGCTTCTTCTAGGGCTTTCTTACAATCAACCATGCCGGCGCCGGTCATTTCGCGTAGCTGTTTGATTAATTCCATATTGAGATTGTTAAATTATTTATTTAAATTCTTTTTACCCTCGACAACAGCTCCCTGGATAGCGTCTAAAATGAGCTTAATAGTCTTGGTTGAGTCGTCATTAGCCGGAATCGGATAATTAGCTAATTCCGGATTAACATTGGTATCGCAGACGGCGATAATCGGGATGTGCTTCTGAATAGCTTCACGAACAGCCGTTTCTTCTTCTTTAAGATCCCAGACGAAAATAGCGTCCGGCAATTTATTAAGAGAAACTAAGCCGCTAACGCGTTCTTCTAATTTTTTGATTTCCCGATCGAAATTCAAACGTTCTTTCTTGGTGTATTTTTCAAGCTTACCGCCCTCGCGTTTCTCTATTAAATCAAGATATTTCTTAACGGATTTCTTGACGATAGCAAAATTGGTTAAATAACCACCAAGCCACTTGCCGACAACATAAGACTGTCCGGTTTCAGTGGCCATTTTCTTAAGAGGCGCGGCAACCTGGCTTTTAGTACCGACGAATAAGATGTTCTTGCCTTCGCCGACTAATTTAGCGATAAACTCCAAAGCTTCTTGCATTTTTTCCTGAGTCTTGCGCAGGTCGATAATGTAAATGCCATTTTTGGAGGAAAAGATGAACTGCTTCATCTTCGGGTGCCAACGATTGGTTCGATGGCCAAAGTGCATGCCAGCTTTAAGCATGTCTTCGATTTTCGGAATAGTGATCATATTTTTCTTTTTTGAGCCGTGGCTCTTACTTCTGCCCCCTACCCGCAAAAACGGGAAGAAAATAATAGCTAAAAGCTATAGAGGCATGATTATTGTTTATAATAAAATTAAGCCGCGATTATTATTCGCTGCTTATCTAAATATAGCTTAATTCCTCTTTATAGTCAAGGGTTTTATTTGACAAAAATAAAAAAGGATGGCATTAAGCCATCCCCAGCAATCTTCGATTAACATCAATCGCTCGATTAATATAAATACAAGCCTCGATGTAGTTTTTAAAATCAGAGATTGCTTTTTCTTCCAACATCCTGGATAAAATATCCTTCTCAACCGACGGGACAACATAACCTAAACGGCTTAAAGCCAAAATAAGCTGATTGTATTCCCGCCCCTTCTTGTCGTTTAACAAGAAGGCTTCCGATAGAGACTTGCCTACTTTCAGGTAATCGTCTCTAAAAGAAGGTTCATTTTCTTCAAGAGAAAGAAGGGCAAGAAGAAAAAGATCTCTTTTCTTCTTACTAAGAGTCCTTAAAGACTCGAAAAATATTTTTTCAATCTCGTAAATCAAACTTAATTTCTTAAGCAATTTTTCATTACGAGAAAGATTGAATTTTTCTAAGTCTAATGACTTTTTATATCTTTCTCTTAAAATTGAAGATATTTTTATCACAGGAAAGGACAGGATTGAAACAGGCATAAGACTCCTTTTTTTGTGAAAGAAAAAAGCGTCGAAAGACGCTTCGGTCTAGCCATTTACAACTTCTTTAAAAAGAAGTTGTACTTTCTCTTCACCGCCTTCAAAAGAGCGGACAAGATTAATGGCTGTTTTTATTTTCCATATATCATACCTTTTTTTAAGGTTTTTTATATAGAAAAAACTTTTTATAAAGAACATTTATCCTCCTATTATTTGTTTAAACAATAACACAAATAATAAAACAAATCAAGATTAAAGTAGAATTAGGACATAAAAATTATTTTAGCATTTGAAACCGCTAAAACGAGTACCACAATAATTATAATAAGTGTTTTTATAATATTGGGCAAAATAAATTTTTTAATAAAAGCTTTTTTGTCATCACCCCCGAATAGTATGATATAATCTTCACTCTTTTCAGGAAAAAGAAAAAAATAGACATTCATCGAAAAAATTGCCACTGACGCTATAACCATCAAAAAAATTACAATAACCACGGATGATATTAATTCATACGCCACATTATCCATAGTTGACAAGAAAAAGTAAAAAATCAACAAAAGGATTAATTGAATTACAAAAAAAATATTTTTCATTTTATTGCTCCCTTTTTGTTAAATAACTAGAGAAAATATAATATTATTTTAAACTTATGTCAAGATGTAAACAGAAATTACTCACGAAAATAAATTTTATTTGATTTTTCCTTTATATTATCGTAATATTTCTAGTATTAAGCCTAATCTTATGGACAAAATTTTTGATTTTGAAAATTCTGAAAAAAACATCTACGAAAACTGGTTAAACAGTGGCCTTTTTAATCCGGACAATCTAGAATTACCGGACAACACCCCCAGTTATTCCATAGTCCTGCCGCCACCTAACGTTACTGGCGTCCTTCATATCGGACACGCCTCTATTTTAGCCACGGAAGACCTGCTTATCCGCTACCACCGCTTAAAAGGCGAAAGAGCTCTTTGGATACCAGGCACCGATCACGCCGCCATTGCCACCCAGACAAAAGTGGAAAAAATCATAAAAGAACAGGGGGAAAGCCGCCACAGTCTAGGCCGGGAAAAATTTTTAGAAAGAGTCCGCGATTTCGCTCAAAAATCACATGACACGATAATCAAACAATCCAAAAGAATGGGCAGCTCCCTTGACTGGAGCCGCGAAGCCTACACGCTCGACGCCACCCGCAATCGAGCCGTCAATCTGGTTTTTAAAATGATGTACGAAGACGGACTGATTTACCGTGGCGAAAGAATTGTTAATTGGTGTCCCAATTGCCACTCCACTTTAGCTGATGATGAAACTGAATATCAAAGCCAAGCCGCCTCCCTTTATTTTTTCAAATACTCAAATGATTTTCCGATAACGATTGCCACTACTCGCCCCGAAACCAAGCTTGGTGACACGGCCGTTGCCGTCAACCCGAGCGATGAACGCTACAAACATTTTATCGGCCAAGAATTTTCTCTTGATTTCTTGGGAACAAATTTAAAGATAAAAATTATCGGCGACCATAATGTCGATAAAGAATTCGGCAGCGGCGCCGTCGGCGTTACTCCCGCTCATTCCGCGGTTGATTGGCAAATGGCTATTACTCATTCCCTGCCGATAATCAAAGTCATTGATGAAGATGGCTTGATTAAAAATGGTTTCGGACAATTTTCTGGCCTAAAAAGTGAAGAGGCTCGCAAATTAATCGTTGAAAAATTAAAAGAATCCGGGCTACTAGAAAAGGAAGAAAAAATTGAAAATAATATATCGCTTTGCTACCGCTGTAATACGCCGATAGAACCACTAACCAGCAAGCAATGGTTTATTGATGTTAATAAGCCGATAAAACGCCTGGGCGACAAAAGCCTAAAAGAAATCAGCTTAGAAGCGGTTAAAACCGGGATTTTCGGGCGGCAAAAGATTAATATATTTCCTGAACGTTTTGAACAAAATTATCTTAACTGGATGGAAAATCTGCGTGACTGGTGTATTTCTAGACAAATCTGGTTCGGACATCCGGTGCCGGCCTGGCGTCGCCAAATTCCAGGCCAAGAAGAGGAAGTCGCTGTTTCCGAAAACAAACCAGAAGGAGATGGTTGGAAGGCTGATACCGACACTCTTGATACCTGGTTCTCTTCTGGCATGTGGACCTTCTCAACCATGGCGCATAAACCGGAAGATATACGCGTTGAAAATGGCCGCCTAGTGATTGATACCGAAGATTTTTCAAAATATCACCCGACTAGCGTTCTTGATACCGCCTACGACATCATTTTCTTCTGGGTCGCCAGAATGATTATTATGACTGCTTATGCGATAAACGATATCCCCTTTCAGGATGTTCTCCTGCAAGGCCTGGTCCTTGATGAAAAAGGAAAAAAGATGAGCAAATCAAAAGGAAATGCCATTGATCCGGTGGAAATGATTGAAAAATATGGTGCCGATGCGACACGCCTCTCGCTGCTTGTCGGTTCAACCCCTGGCAGTGACATGCGCTTATCAGAAGATAAAATAGCTGGCTCCCGCAATCTGGTTAACAAGCTTTGGAATATTTCCCGCTACATCCTGCAAAGTACCGCCGCTGAAGATGGCCGAGAAATAGTAGGGGAAAAATTAAGTGCCGCCGATAGCTGGATAATAACCAAACTGAATAATCTTAAAACAGAGATTTCCGACGACATTGAACACTACCGACTATCAGAAGCCGGGGAGAAACTAAGGCAATTCACCTGGGATTTACTAGCCGATTGGTATATAGAAGCAAGTAAATTTTCTGACGGGACTGAAACAAAAAAAGTCTTACGCCACGTCTTAAGAGAAATACTGAAGCTTTGGCACCCCTTCGCCCCCTTTGTTAGCGAAGCCATCTGGCAGGAATTCAACGGCAATCTCCTTATGGGAGAAAAATTTTCCGATTCCAATAAAATAAACGCAGATCTTAATAGCAATTCCGACCTATTTGAAAAGGTTATCGATATTATCCGAGCCATACGCAACGCGCGCACGGAAAACCAGGTAGAACCTAGCCGAAAAATCAAAGCCCTGATAATCAGCGAAAACGCCATTGCTCTGGAGGGGCAAAATAAACTGATTAAAAGCTTGCGCACCGGGCTAGAAAATCTTGATATAGCGATTGAAGCCGATAAACCGGAAAAAGCTATATTGACCACCGCCGGCCGTGATAGCATTTACCTGCTAGACGCCATCGACGAAGAAAAGGAGCGCCAGCGCTTAGATAAAGAGATAAACAATTTAATTTCTATGGTCGAGCACGCGGAAACGCGCTTGGCTAACGAAGAATTCATTGCCAAAGCACCAGCGACTCTAGTTGAAAAAGAAAAAAATAATCTAAACAATCTACGAGACAATCTGGAAAAATTAAAAAAACAAAGACTGTCTTTATAAATTACTACCAAGAAAAAAGGACTGCTTTATTAAGCAGTCCTTTTGCTTTAAATTACTTCTTTCTCCAAATTAAGAATAAATTCCTTAATCGTTTTCACTAGGGGAACAGCTCTGTTTCTAGCAAATTCGCTCCTCAAATTGTCGCAACAGCTAATTTGAAAATTTAACTGGTCGACTATCGTTGGGCCGATACCGGCACCGTTCAAAAATAGTCGATCGAAATCCCTGGCACTAAAACCCCAAGTTTCTCCTTTAACATTTTTTGGATCATAAAGCGGCAAATTTGCCTTCGTGGTAAGAGCCCGACTAATGCCAATAACCCCTAAAAGATCAAGAATATCCGCATCCCTGATTATATCTAGCAATAACAAACCTTCCTGATAAGGCTTATTATGAAAAGCTATTGCTTGACAAACCAAATCAATCTCTTCTTTTTTAAGAAGGTTTTCTTGACTTAAAAAATTCCTAGCCATTTCCGCGCCTAAAGCAGCATGTTCTCTTTTTCCGTCATTAGACAAACCTAAACTTAACATCATACTACTTTCATGCATGCCGATATCATGCATCAATGAAGACGCTTCGACTAACATGGGTTCGCAATAATCATGTTCGGCCATAATTATCATTGCCACATTCTTAACTCTTTTCGCATGTTCAAAGTCATGTCCCAAAGGAAGATTTAAGCTTCTTACATAATCCTCGATCTTCTTTATCCGATACATACTCATCGTTCCTCCATTTTTTTGTTTTTTAATAGTTCCCAGACTATCAACTTGTATTCCCGATCTTTGATAGATGTAAATAGATTAAAAAATTTTTCATAAGAATCTGCTAAGGACAAAATCATTTCTTTAACTCCGCCACCAATTTCAGGGATGTTATTCCAAATCCAAAGATAATCATCAAAAGTTCTGGCGACATCAGGAAATATAGAAATTAAATATTTTTTTGCTTCTAAATTATCCTTAAAAGCGAACCAAATTTTTTTCCAATCAGAAAATTCTTGCGCAGCTTCAGTTAAATAATAAAAATGTGTCAAGATTTTTTTTTCATCATTAGAAAAAAGATAAACATGCAACATCTGCTGAAAATTTTTCTCAGGAGCAGAGTAGACAATTTTCAACATTTTTGAAAAGACTAAATTAAAATGACGGTCTGAATAGCCTTTAAAAAGATTGGCCAACAAAAAACAATCATCAAAATCCTTAATTTTTTCTATAGACAAATCCTTGGCTTTGTCTATAAAATTGTCATAATCAAGATAGGCACGACTAGATTTTATATAATCAGCCAACTCTGACAAACTACAGTAAGGAAGTAGTTTTTCCATAATTTCTGGCCAATGAGACCAAAAGCCTTTGTAATGGTGGACTAATTTAACCATCTGGCTAGGGTTCTTAACGCTTTCCAATATCTTACTTCCGAGCTCCTTTCTTTTTTCAGAGAAAATATTACTATAAATACAAAAAGCTTCATCAAAATCTGGAACACTGTCAACCAAAGCTTTCCAAAAAACATCTTCACGCTCTTTCATTCCATCAAAAAAACCTTTTTCAAAAAGCATTTTTTTATAATGACAAAACCCATCGGCTTTGTTCATTATCTCTTCATGCAAAAGGATTATTTCCGGAATATCGCCAATACTTTTAGCCGCTTCCCAAGCTCCCCAAACATCCTCGAAACTGATTAGAAATCTCTCCTGGAGCGATAAAAACTGCCAAGAGGCTACTAAATCAAATTTTTCAAGATTTTCTTCTGTTACATTCATGTTTTCTCCTTTTTTGTTGTTAAAGTAATTTTTATAAATTTAACCTTATTAGCTATTATTGTCAAATATTTAAAAAACTTGACATATTAGCCAATATTATTATAATCAAAAAAGATAACACAGTTCTTTAAACAAAAAATGGAGAAAAATAATGAAAAAATATTTATTTTTTGCAGTAGTCATGATAATCATGACAAGCACTATATTGCCGCAACTAAAGGGTGAGTGGGTTAGACAGGATAACTGGCAAGGCGGAGAAAAAGTCATAGCGCAGTTCTGGAATAATGATTTATTTAAAATGTACATTGATAATAATCTATCCAAGGGGACTTGGAGGCTTAGTGGCAACACTCTATCAATAGCTTTAAACAGCATGAAAGAAGAGCTTTACTCTTTAAGTTGGGAAAACAAAGAAAAAATCACCTTAGAAAGAGGCGGCGTAAAATATATATTTGCCAAAAAAGATTCATATGGTGATAACTTCGATAAAAACGCAGGAATCTGGCAAACTCATTTAAAGCTTCAGACAATGTGGCAAATGCAACAAATGCAACAAGGCATAACAAATAACTCATGGAACGGTGGCAACCCCAATAACAGTGATTATGATAGTTACGCCCCAAAACGCCACGTTTGCCCCAGTTGTTATGGAACCGGCACTTGCCGACTTTGCAATGGCAGCGGTATTTATAGAATGTATGGACAAAGCGGTCCATGCAGCTGTACTAACGGAAAATGCAGCCAATGCGGCGGCACAGGTTATCTCATATATTAGCCTTAAAGACTGTCTTTTGACAGTCTTTTTAAATATTTGCTTATTGCCAATATCGGCCAGCCAAGATATTATTAATATAGATAAAATAAGCTCAAACGCATGAAATTTAGCATAATCACGGTTTCCCTGAATTCCGAGAAAACCATAGAAAAAACTATAAAATCAGTCCTTGAACAAGGGGTTGATGATTTGGAGTATATCATAATCGATGGCGGTTCCAGCGATCAAACATTAAATATCATAAATAAATATAAAAACCGGATAAGCCAGATAATTAGCGAAAAAGATGAGGGGGTAAGCGATGCTTTTAATAAGGGTCTTAAATTAGCTAGCGGCGAAATAATCGGCATCATAAACAGCGATGATTGGTATGAAGCTGGCGCCTTAAAAACCGTCGCTGAAATGATGTCATCTTCGGAAACAAATTTTGTCGTCGGAGCATTAAAATACTGGGATTCAAACGGGCGTGGCTTTACGGTTAAACCAGATAAAGATTACCAAAAAAGAATCGGTTACAAAATGCCGCACCTCAATCATCCCGCTGCCTTCTTCCGGAAAAGCGTTTATGAAAAAATCGGACTATTTGATAAAAAATATCATTACGCCATGGATTATGATTTTTTCTTAAGAGTTTTTAAAAACAACTTAGAAGGAAAATTAAGCGACCAAATCCTGGCAAATATGAATCTGTCCGGTCTGTCAGATAGGAACGCCATTAAAGCCTATCGTGAAACCCTGGAAATAGCTGACAAAAAAATTAAAGCCCTTGTTTACTTCATTTATTCAGTTGCCAAATATTTAATCCGCCTAAGCCTGGAAAAAATCGATAGCGGCCGCTTATTAAATTTAATCCGGAAGATAAAGTATCAAAAAATATGAAAATAGCCGTCAACGCCATCCCTTTTACCCGCTGGTCTGGCATAGAAGTCTTCCTCTACAAACTACTCAAAAATTGGCCGGAATCATACCAAGACGAAATAACGGTTTTCAGCAATCAAGAATTCGCTCCTTTTCTGAAGGACTTGCCGGATTTCATAAAGATACGGATAATTCCTTTCAAAAAAACCGGACGCTTATCCTTTTTTCTTTTCCAACAATTAAAACTAGCAAAAATCCTGAAGCAAGAAAAATATGACTTTCTGTTCTGCGCTTCCCTCCTAGCTCCTTGGAATTTCAAAAGAAAAATAATCAGCATCCACGATGCCGCGCCTTTCGTCCTCAAAAATGAAAATAGCTTGGCGGGAAAATTATTCTGGCGCCTCAATCTTTTTTTCAACCGAAGAAGCTCCCTAAAAATCATCACCGTTTCAGAATTTTCTAAACGCGAATTAATAGAAAATCTCAAGTTTTCTCCAGAGGACATAGAAATAATTTACAACGGTTCGCCGGCAAAAAATGTCTCGCCAACAAAAAAAGGCAATTATCTATTAGTCATCGGTAATGCCCGGCCGCGCAAAAATCTAGAAAGACTGCTAGAAGCCTTTTTTCTGATGCTTGAAAAAAAACCAGATTTAAAATTAATAATAAGCGGCAAGTGTGATGAACGGATGGAAGAGATTATTGGAAAAACCAGAAAGCAAACAAACGAAAATTTAAAGTTTACCGGCTTTGTCAGCGAAGAAGAAAAAAGAAAATTAATGACTGAAGCCGCTATCCTGGTTTTTCCTTCGCTTTATGAAGGCTTCGGAATTCCTATAGTCGAAGCCGGCGCTTGCGGTACGCCAGTAGCCTGTTCCGATATTCCCTCTTTTAGAGAAATCGCCGGAGAGGCCGCCATCTTTTTCAATCCCTTAGATAAAAATGATATCGCGGAAAAAATATTGAGCCTGCTTGATTCTCCGAAAAAACTACAAGACCTGAGCGAACTAGGAAAAGTAAATGCCGCTAGATTCGATTGGCAAATTTCGGCCGCTAAGCTAGCCGGAATAATACATTCTTATGAGAATACTCCAGATAAATAAACTATACGATCCGGTTGTCGGCGGCATAGAAACAACGGTCAAACATATCGCCGAAAAATTAAACGGCCGCCAATTAGAAAACAATGTAAAACTGGAAATCGATGTTTTAGCTTGCCGCTTAAAAGGAAAACGGCTAATCGAAGAAAAAAACGGCGTAAAAATATACCAAGCAGCTTCTTTTGGAAAAATGCTAGGCCTGCCCTTGTCATTTGATTTCTTCCCGCTTTTTTTCAAGATTTACAAGAACTACGATTTAATCATCATTCACTACCCTTTTCCCCTGGCCGCCATCATTTCCCCGTTTATCGACAAGAAAAAATTAATCATTTTTTACCACTCCGACATAGTTAGGCAAAAATTAAGTTATCTGCCTTTCTCCCCCTTCATCGCTAATAGTCTGAAAAGGGCTAGAAAAATAATAACTGGCGGAGAAAACATAATCTACTACTCTAAACTTTTAAAAAACTACAGCACCAAATGTCTAATCGCTCCTTTCGGTTATGATTATCAAGAAAAAGACGGCGACCAAGAAGAAGCCCGGCTTATAAAAAATAATTACCCCGGCCCTTTAATCCTTGGCGTCGGCCGCTTAGTCTATTACAAGGGGTTTAAATACTTGATTGAAGCGATGCGCAATGTTGATGGTCACTTATTAATCATCGGCAAAGGACCGGAAAAAAATAAATTAGACAGGCTTATAAAAAAATATAATCTAGAAAAAAAAATAAGCATCATTGATTTTCGGCCGCGCTTACAAGCATATTTCCTGGCCTGCGATTTATTTGTTTTCCCTTCCTGTTCCCGAAGCGAAGCCTTTGGTTTAGTCCAGTTAGAGGCTTTAGCAGCTGGTAAAGCGATAATAAACACCAAGCTTAACACCGCCGTCGAAGAAGTTAGTGTCGATGGCGTTAGCGGCCTAAGCGTAGAAAAAAGAAATCCGGTGGCGCTAGCGGCGGCCATCAATAAATTAATAAACGACAAAGAGTTAATGGAAAAATTCGGACGCCAAGCCAGAGAAAGATACGAAAACCTATACACCAGCGAGAAATTCATAGGGAGAATGGAGGAAATAATCAAGAAACTAGCTTAAAATATGAGAATAGCAATAGACGGACACACCCTGGAAATAGATAAATGGTCTGGCAAAGAGCAATATCTTTTTAGCCTGTTAAAATCATTGCTGAAACTAAAAACCGCCGATAAATTTTTATTATATCTTCGCCATCCAGTACCAGCGATAAAAAACCTGAACTTTTCTAATCTAATAATCCGCCAAAAAAAACTGCCGACGCCGCTCTGGCATTTCTGGGCACTTTTTGATTTTAAAAAAACCCAAGCAGAAAAACTATTAGCCCCCTGCTCCTACTTAATAAGCGCTATTAATTTTTTAATACCAGAAATAATTGTCATCCATGATCTGACCAGTTTTCTAAAAGAAAGCCGCAACACCCACAAACTCAGCCTCAAAATAAAAGAATATCTTTCTCTTTATCTGTCCTGCTTGAAAGCGGAAACCATAATTTCTTTATCAGAAAACACCAAAAAAGACATAACAAGAATCTTTAAAATAAATCCCGCCAAAATAAAAACGATATATCAAGGGCATCGCTTCTCCAGAGAAATAGCGACGCGAAAAGAAAAACCTAATCCGATAATTATTTCCGTTGGCACTATCGAGCCAAGAAAAAACATTCCCACCATTATAAAAGCTTTTGAGCTTTTAAAGGCCAGGCGGACAGACGTTCCCTGGAAACTGTTAATTATCGGCAAAATCGGCTGGAAAGCCGAAGAAAGCGTCTTAGCAATAAAAAAATCGTTATATGCCGATGATATAGAATTGCGTGGTTATATAGATAATCAAGAATTAAGCGTCATATACAGTTCATCCCTCTGCCTTGTCTATCCTTCGCTTTATGAAGGTTTCGGCCTGCCACCGCTTGAGGCTATGTTTTTCGGCTGCCCAGCTATAGTTTCTGACAATTCTTCCCTGCCAGAAGTGGTGGGCGAATCTGGTTTAAAAGTCGCCTGCCTTGATTATCAAAAAATTTCTAAAATCATCGAATCTTTATGGGATAATCCTGATCTTAGAAAAAAAATAGAGATATCCGGCAATGAACAAGCCAAAAAGTTTAACTGGGACGTGGCCGCCGGAAAGGTTTTAAATATTATAAAAACTAAAAATATATAATATGAAAAAAGCGTTAATATCGCTCCCAATATAATTATCGAATAATGACAGCATGATCACGATCATATCAATATCAACATACCGACAATTAGCCTGATTGTCCGAAAAATTAATTTTCTGTTAAAAAATCTTAAATCTTATTTATGAAAAATTTTACCGTTCCAATTTTATTTATTATTTTTAATCGACCAGAACAAACTGATCAAGTATTCGCGGAAATTAAAAAAAATAAACCAACGCGCCTGTTTATTGCTGCCGACGGACCGCGTCACGATAAATTAGGAGAATACGAGTTGTGCGACAACCTAAGGAAAAACATTTTAACTAAAATCGACTGGCCATGCGAGGTTAAAACTCTATTTAGGGATAGAAATCTTGGTTGCAAGATGGCTGTCAGCTCGGCTATTGATTGGTTTTTTAAAAACGTAGAAAATGGAATAATTTTAGAAGACGATTGTCTGCCAAACCAATCTTTTTTTAAATATTGTGCCAAAATGCTAGAACGATATAGCCAACAAGACAATATTTTTATGATTTCAGGTAATAATTTTTTACCTGACGATTTAAGCCAACCAGCCAATTATTATTTTTCACGTATTCCCCATATTTGGGGATGGGCAACCTGGCGACGAGCCTGGCAAAAATACGATGTCACCATGTCTGATTGGCCAGATTTTTCTAAAAATAATAGCATTAAAAATATTTGGAAAAAAAAGAACGTACAAAAATATTGGTCAAAAATTTTTAAAGATACTTACGAAGGAAATATTGACACCTGGGATTACCAGTGGAATTATGCCATTTGGAAAAACAATGGATTATCAGTTGTTCCGGATGTTAACCTAGTTTCTAATATCGGGTTTGGAACCGGCACGCACACATTAAAAAAGAATAGTATTTATGCCGCACTACCCACTTTTGAATGGAAAGATAAATTAACGGCGGCGCAAAAAGATATATTATTTAGCGCTGGCGATGACTACGAAAACAAGAAAATTTTTTTAAGGCATTATTATTTGAGGCTTTTTTTAAAAAATTGCGGTTTGTTTAAACTTGGCCACTTGCTACTTAGTTTTTTTAAAAAATAAAATTTAACCAACAAACCTTATGATTTGCAAAATTTGCGAGCAGGAATCATTTAAAGTTTTTCAAGCCAAATTGTTAAATAAAAATGAATCGGATGCCGGGTATGTTTCTCGTAATATATCCTTGACGCGAAAAAACTATATTTTATTTTAATTCTATTCAAAAAAAATCAAAGTTTTTAGATTATGATGGCGGTCACGGTCTGGCTGTCAGCTTACTGCGCGATTACGGGTTAGATTTTTACTGGTATGATAAATATGCTAAAAATATTTTTTCCACCGGTTTTGAATATTGTAATCAAGATATTAAAGCTTTAACCTGCTTTGAGTGCTTTGAGCACTTCGTCAATCCTCGACTGGAATTAGAAAAAACATTAAATATTTCTTCTAACGTGTTTTTTTCAACTACGCTAATAGGCGATGAAGTCACGCATCAATCTTGGTGGTATTATGGTTTTAACCATAGCCAGCACATTGCCTTATATTCAGAAAAAACCTTGAAGTATCTTGCTAAAAAATATAATTTATTCCTATATTCTAACGGACATGACTTGCATTTATTAACCAAATACCCCTTAAACCCCTTTTACTTTAAAATACTTATAAAATTAGGGTTATTTCCCTGAGAAATTATTAGTAAATTTTTTTAAAGGGCCGTACTATAGCTGATCACGACTATCTCGTTAATCAATCTTCAATAAAATAAAATATATGATGCCAAGAAAAATAAAAAAAATTACTAAAAATTGTTTGTTTTATATTATTTTTCTTTGTCTAGAGACCAGCTTTTTGTTTAAACGCCAGCCAAAGACGGAAATTAAGAATTTATTGATTATTAAACTCGATGCTATAGGTGATTACGTTCTATTCCGCAATTTTTTAGAAATCATACACCGCAGTGCTAAATATAAAGATTATCAAATTACTTTTTGTGGCAGCAGCGATATTAAAGATTTGGCCGAAACTTTGGACAACGATTTTGTTGATAAGTTTATATGGATTGATAAGGCGAAAATGGCGTATAAACCATTTTATTTTTTACAAATAGCTAAATTTTTATA
>CAYPAS010000018.1:0-14103 GCA_964408785.1 uncultured Gammaproteobacteria bacterium
AATCCAAAGCGCCAGTCGGTTCGTCAGCTAAATCAATCTCCGGGTCATTAATCAAAGAACGGCAAATAGCCACGCGCTGCTGCTGACCGCCAGAGAGCTCAGTGGGGCGATGATTGACGCGCTCCCCCATACCAACGCTTTCCAAAAGAAGCCTCGCCTTCTCTTCTCTTTCCCGAGGCGGCATACCGGCATAAAGTGCCGGCAGGGCCACGTTTTTCAAAGCGCTAAAACGGGAAAAAAGATTGAACTGCTGAAAAACGAAACCCATCTTTTTGTTACGGATAAACGCCAAAGTAAAATCATCACGGACTTGGCCGATATCTTCACCATCCAAAAAATAACTGCCGTCGCTTAAAGGGTGTAAGCAACCGATAACATTAAGCAGGGTCGTCTTGCCGCCGCCAGATTCTCCCATGATAGCGACGAATTCTCCTTTCTTAATATCTAAATCGATTCCTTTTAAGACTGGAATTTCTTCACCATTGGCCAGATAATAGGATTTCTTGACGCCTTTAAGCTTAATAGCTGACGAAGTTGGAAAAGTTTTTTCTTCCTTTTTCATAATTAATATATTATCTGTTCGCCCTCTTCCAAGCCGCTGATTATTTCCACTTTCTTGCCATCAGTAAAACCGGTAACAACCGTAGCGTAACTACCGTCTGCCTTCTGCACCGAAGGCTGACCGCTAACATTGCGGACAGCGGCAACTGGAACGGTTAAGACATTTTCCGCCTCAGCAGTAATAAATTCGACAGAGGCGGTCATCCCCTCCCTAATCGGCGAATCACTGACGTCATTCAAAAGCACTCTTACTAAATAAGTAACGATGCCGTTAGAATTAGTCTCCGAAGTCATGGAAATAAAGCTGACTTCGCCATTTAAGACAAGGCCGTCGATAGCATCAAAGCTAGCCTCTGCCTTATTGCCGACGGATAGCTTGCTAATATCCGCCTCTTCAATATTCACTTCTATAAAAAGCGTATCGTTGTTAATTATCGTCGCTACGTTTTTGTTGTCGCTAGTATCTAAAATAATGTCGCCTTTCTTATAATTGAGCATGGAAACTACGCCATCAATAGGCGAAGTTAAAGTCGCTTGTTCGACATTGTACTTAGCCTTATCGACACTGATTGCCGCCGAAGTTAATTGGGCGCGAGCGGAAGCCAAATCTATTTCTTTAACCGGTGCAATTAACTCTTCATAATCATTTTTAGCCTGAGTTAAATCTAGTTCTCTTGATTTCAAATTAATATTGGCTGTATCTATGTCTTGTTGGGCCTGCTTTTTTGCCAACTCCAAATCTTTCAAAGCCTTGTTATAAGCATTGTTTGCATTATCATAAGATATTTCCGCGCTGGTAAAACTATTTTTAGCATTACTTATCGACTGTTTACCGTTATTTAAGCTGGATAAAGAAGAATTAACACTTGAACGATTAGAATTGATAGTCGACTTAAAAGAATCTAATTTATCTTGAGAAAAACCAGAAAAAGTTATGGAGTTATCAAGCAAAACTTGCATATCCAATAAATGGGCCTGCATCTCTGCTAGGGCGCTTTCGGCAATCTTAATCGCCGATTCAATTCCGCTCTGCCTGTCCAAAGACAAGGAAGCTGTTGCCGCATCCAAAGCTAACTTCTGAACCTTGGCTTCGCTATAACTATTTTTAGTATCATTCAAAGCCGAGCCATTCTTAGCGCCTAAAGCTTCTTCAAAACTATCATTAACACTGCGCTCGTCGACGCCGACTATATTATCAGAATCGCGAAGCATCTTTTGCAGAGAAACATCAACGGATAATAAAGTTGTAATCATATCGGAATAAGCATCACGAACTATCTGACTGTCGTCCGAATTGCTGTCTAGTTTTAAATTATTCTCTGCTAGCTTTAAGCTGTTTTGAGCGGAGTTAAGACTATTTTGAGCGCTTTCAATCGACTGATTAGCGCTTGAAGTGGTCTTTTCCAAACTGATTTTTGCCTGATCGAGAGATATCTGCGATTGGTCGATAGAAGCCTTGGCTTTTTTTATTTCCGCGTCAGTAGCCCCGGCTTGCTTGGAATTAAGATTGGCCAATGAAGATTGATAGTTGGCGTAAGCATTGCGCAATTCAAATTCTAAATTTTCCGTTTTAACCGAAGCTATCTTGTCACCTTTTTTTACCTTATCACCCTCTTTAACATAAACCTCATCGACTTCTAAATTTCCAGATACGGGAAAAGATAGCTCAACACCATCTTTAGCCACTACTTTTCCATCTGACTGGATAGAGATTTTAAGATCCTCTTTATTGACTTTCGCTTGTTTTTGCGTACTGACAACCGGCGCTGCTTGATTCTGATAGTAAACAAAATAGTAATAGGCGCCGCCGGAAATAATAATGATGATCAAAGGGATAAGAACTTTTTTCTTCAAGAAAAAACGGAATATCCCTAATTTAGCCTTTTGGCTTTCTTCAATTATCGATACTTTTGCCATAAAATAAAAATTAATTGATAAGGACGAATTCCGCTACTTTTTTATCGCTTATCGACTGATTAAGCCAAATCATTAAAGACTTGTCAGCGGTAATATCAGCTAAGGTCGCCTCGACCATTTCCCTTTTGCCGCTTTCATTGCTTATCGGTTTTAGCATTTTAATACCGACCGGAATAATAATTTTTTCTTCACCAGTACTCATTGCTTTCAGACGAGCCAACATCTCTTCCCTAGTGCTTCCCGACTGCTCACCTGGCCGACCGCCTGGACCGCCCATCAACATACCAGTGCCGCGCTGACGAGAACCGGTCGCACCCCCTAGCAAAGAAGGTGTCTTCTCTGGAGAAGCTTCTTGATTATTAGTTGTTGACGGAGTGCTAGTTCCTTGGCTGTTTTGCCTATTCATTTCCAATTTTAAAACATCAACTTCATTACCGACTAAAGATTTTACTATTCCTCTTATATCAGACGGTCTTTCTGGCTGGCCGAAATCAGGCCGGCGAAAACCGTCAGCCGGCTTATTTCCAACTGCCGCATTATTAGCTGCCGTCTGATTAGCATCAGATGAGCAAGCGGAAAGAAACAAGGCGAAGCCTAGAAATAAGGGTAATAATAGATTTATTTTTTTCATATTTTTATATTTTTTCACTCTCCTAATGATAATACGCTGGAATAGAAAAATCTCTTCAAAAAAGCCAAAAAGACGAATAATTCGTCTTTAGGCTCTTATATTTTTCATTTGTCAATATAAATCATGATTATTCTTGAGAAGTGGAAGCATCTTGAGCGGCGCCTTGACGGAATCCATGTCCACGTCCGTCCATCGGGCCAAAACCTTCACCTCTTTCAATACCCAATTCCTTCATGATATCTTGCGACTGCTGACGAAGCTTATGAGCTTCGACGAAGCGGCTAAAATTATCGGCATTTACCTTTTCCAAGATAGGAGAATTTTCGTTAAAAGATTTCTCCGCGCTAACCCATGATTCATAACTACCAGAATTTATAGCGGCATCAACAGCTTCTCTTTTGCTGTCCATTTCCGCGCGCCTAGCTTCCATTTCAGCTTTTTGTTCATCACTTAATTCTGGACGATTAAAACCATCGCCGCGATGCCAAGCAGTTTTGTCGCTGGAAGTATCGGTAGTAGTCGTGTCTGTAGTAGCGGCTTGAGCGGCTAGAGCACTAGCCCCGGCAATAGCTAAGAAAGAAAAGATTGCTAAACTACTTAAAAGTTTTTTGTTTTTCATATAGTTAAAATTAAATTATTTAGAGTGGCTTGAGCTCTCAGCCTGTCACTTCTTAATACGCCTCTCTAAAAATTTTCTTCTAACGTTCAATCTGGTCAAACGGCGGTCTAAAATCTTCACGGTGTGGCGTCAAGGGTTGCCTAAAAAAGAAACGGCGCCCCGGCTTAACCGGCTTGATAATCTCCGCCTCAAAATTTTCTTTATCCAACATCTGGCCGATAACGTTTACCGGCAAACCCTTTTCTAAAAATTTGGGAACAGCTTGTCCATCTTCAATCTTAACTAGCCAGGCTTGGCCGCTAGGATCGACCATTTGGAAAGAATCGGAATCAAGTTCAGAAGAAACAATGCCAGTTAAACGTCCTTCGCTCGGTTCAAACCAGAAGATTATCTGACGATTAATAAGCTGATCATAGAAAGGCGCTCTCTGTCCCAAAACATCATCGATCTTCTGACCAAGACCAGCTAAATGCATTAAGCCGCCCATAATAATACTGGCCAAAACAGAAATGGTTGCGATAAACCAAAGCGGGTAACGATAACCTTTCTTGGTCTTTTTGATATTAAAATAAAGCAAGAAGATAAATAGAAATAAAAAGACTATCCAAAAATATGGCAAAGTTAAAATAAGAAACTCCAAAAAATTTTTGTGGACTTTTTCCTGGATATCCCAATCATTGTATTTAAAAAGATAAATCATCACGGAAACCGCCGCCGAACCGATTAGCAAAGTAAGAGTACCGGCTATCCAAACGACATAATCACGCAAAAGAAAATGCCAACGCGGCAAAGGCTCTAAACCTTCGCGTTTGATCTTGGAAAAAAGCTGGCTTTCAAAAGCCGAAAGATTCTTGTTTTCCCAGGATGGATTGTCTTGTTTATTTTCTTTCATATTTTTCAAAATCTTAATTGACGTCTTTCCAGTTCTTTTTTGAATTCCTGTTTAGCTTTATTAATTGAGGAGGCTACGGTTCCCATGGGCTTCTTGATAATATCAGAAATTTCTTGATAATTTTTTTCTTCCAGGAATTTTAAAACCAGAACTTCTCGATATTTTTCATCCAAAGCGGATAAAGTTTCGCCAACCTTTTCCTTTAAAAGACTTAAATCGGCATCAGCGGCGATATCCAGATCGGCGGCCAAATTAGCAGCTGCCTGCTCTTCGATGTCTATGGCGTAGCCCTCAGGACGAGCTTTAAGTTTGCGATGGCTACTGATTACCTGATTATGGGTAATACGGTAAACCCAGGAAGAAAATTTAAGATCTTCATTAAAATCATTAAGATTAAGATAGACTTTAATGAAAATCTCCTGGAGCAAATCCTCGACGTCATCGGGGCTAACATTAGTTAAACGCCTAATATAACTACCTAATTTATCCCGATAGCGTTCGACAATATACAAAAAATTGCTCTGGTCTTCCAAGCTTAGCCTGACGAGTTCCGAATCGCTGACGATTTGAGCCGTTTGCCGGTCGATCATGTTTCTTTAGATAAAATTTATTAATCTTGTCTATTTAATACGCCGAACCATGCCTTTTTCTTCTTTTTGAGCGGCAGCCGCTTGGCCAGCTAAATATCCCGTACTCCAACAGGCCTGCAAATTAAAACCGCCGCAAGGACCATCGATATCCAAAACCTCGCCAGCTAAATATAAATTATCAATAAGCCTTGAACGCATAGTCTTAGAATCGACCTGGTTAAGGCTAAAGCCTCCCAAGGTTACCATGGCGCGGCGATAGCCAGAAAGGCCGGAAATCGGTAAATCCCAATCTTTCAAAAGAGAAACTAAAAACCCCCATTCTCGCTTGTAAATAGAACTAACCGGACGAGAAGGTTCTAAGGAGGCGGCGGCGATAAAAAATAATACCAAGCGTTCTGGTAACCAAGAACGGAGAAAATTCTTTAACAAACTTTTATTTTGTTGTGAAGCGGTTTCTAATTCCTCTAAAAGGTCTTTCTCCGTCAAAAAAGGAAAAAAATCTAACTTCAACATCAAAGGAAACTTTTTTCCTCTGAGCTCTCGGCTAAAATCAATCGCCAAAGGACCGCTTAAGCCGCTAGGAGTAAACATCAAACTGCCATAAAATTTTTTCTTTCCCGGAAATGACAAAGCCGCTTCTGGCCAACTAATTCCCGCCAAAGATTGAAATTTCTTATCAGCCAGTTCCAAAGGACAAAGACCGGGAGAAAATTTTTCTAGTGGCTGGCCTAACGGCTCTAACCAGTGGCAGGCATCGCCAGTCGATCCAGTCTCAGGATAAGATAAGCCGCCGGTGGCGACAATAAAAATCTTGCCTTTAAAAAGATTACCGGAAACCGTCTTAGCGGCAACTATAGAAGTTTCCGAAGTTTCCAAAGAGACAACGGGATTGCCGTAAAAGAAAGCCACTCCCAAATCCGAAGCTTTATTTAAAAGACGTTCTAATACTGAAAACGAAGAAGAATTCGCTGGGAAAATTTGTCCCTCTTTTTCTTCGCGCATTTCTAAATCAAGTCCCCGAAAAAAATCAGCCGCTTCTTGGTAACCAAAACGAGAAAAAACTGGCAACAAAAAATTCTTGGCGCTTCCATAAAAAGAAGCTAATTCCCGATAAGAAGAAACAGCGTGCAAAAGATTACAACGGCCACCGCCGGAAAGTAAAAGTTTTTTCCCGGGACGACTATTCTTCTCTAAAACCGCCACTTGACAACCACTAGAAGCTGCTTGAATAGCCGCCATCAATCCGGCTGGGCCAGCGCCGATAACTACGATATCAAAATCAAAAATTTTCTTTCCCTTTTCTTTAGTTGTTCTCATTCGATTATTATCCTGGCATCAAGAGCCTTAACTCCTTCGCCATCTTCTAAGACTAAAAGCGGGTTTATATCCAATTCTTTTATTTGAGGAAAATCCATTAATAGACGACTCAAACGGCAGATTATTTCAATAGTTTCCTCCTTATCCAAGACTTTGCCGCCTCTAACGCCTTCAATTAATTTATGAGCCTTCAAACGCTGCAAAAGATTTTCTGCGTCGCCACGCCTGACCGGCGATAAAGCAAAAGAAACATCTTTAAATACTTCCACGTAAATACCACCTAAGCCCGCCATTATCAAACTGCCGAGATTAGGATCCTTAACGCTACCCAATATTAATTCCAGGCCGCCCTTAGGAGCCATTTCCATCATCAAGACACCGTCAATCTTGGCATTGGGAACTTTGGCGGCTACTCTGTCCACCAATTCTTTGTATCTCTTGCCAGCTTCTTGAGGCGTCACATCAAGCATGATTCCGCCAACATCGCTCTTATGAAGAATATCTTGAGAAAATATCTTAAAAGCTAACTTGCCTTTAAAGAAGGCGGCGGCTGTCGCGGCCTCAGAAGCTGAACGAACTAGCACGTGCTTCAAGAGCGGGAAATTATAAGCTTCTAATATTTCCAAAGCTTCTGCTTCTGGAAATTTTTTCTTGCCGTCAGCCGCGGCTTTAGCAAATATCCTAGCCGCTCGTTCGTGATCAATATCGGAAAAATCCATAAAATCAGACAAAGGAGTTTGAGCTGATTCATAAAACTTAGAAAAAGCGGCCAAGGCGTTAGCGGCCTGCTCCGGGAAAGAATAAACAGCAATAGAAGCGGCTCGTAAACGGTCTACCGCTCCTTGCACTAATTTGTCTCCCATAAAAACGGCGGCCAAAGGCTTGGCGTGGGATTTGGCGGCAATTATGGCCTCAGCGGTTTCCAAAAATTCGGTCGTCGTCTGCGGCGTCAAAATAACTATAGCCGCGTCAACACCATCATCAAGAAGAACTGTTTCTAAAGCTACTTGATAACGATCGGCTTTGGCATCACCTAGAACATCTATCGGGTTATGAATATTAGCGGCTGGCGGCAAAGAATTTTTCAAAGCATCCTTAGTCTTATCACTCAAAGAGGCTAATTCTAATCCGGAGGAAACCAGGGTGTCAGTGGCAAGAACACCGGGGCCGCCGGCATTAGTAATGACCGCCACTTTTTTCGCCGGCGCTAAAGCATTATTGGAAAATATCTGAATAAGATCAAATAGTTCCTCACCAGAAGAAGCCCTTAAAATGCCGGTCTGTTTAAACAAAGCGTCATAAGCCGTGTCATTCCCCGCTAAAGCGCCAGTATGAGAAGCTGAGGCGCTAGCGCCCGCCGAAGTCTTACCGGATTTAAGAGCAATAACCGGCTTAGGGTCCGGCCCTTTAGTTAAGGCATTAGTCGCTGCCATGAATTCCTTGGTATCAGACAGCTGTTCGGTATACATGGCGATTATTCTAGTCTTCTTATCATCACGTAAATAACGGAAAAACTCCGCTTCATCTAACACCGCTTTATTACCGACGCTGACGAATTTAGAAAAACCTATACCCAGACTTTCCGCATAATCGAGAACTGCCGTACACAAAGCGCCACTCTGAGAAACAAAAGCCACTGGACCGAAAGCCGGATCACTAATCGCGAAAGAAGCATTGAGCTTTATTTCTGGGTTAATCAAACCCAAGCAATTTGGACCAACCAAAACCATGCCATAACGTTGGCAGATTTCTTTTATCTTTTCTTCCCCTTCCCGATTTCCCGCCTCCTTAAAACCAGCGGAAATAACGATAACCGCTTTAACCCCCACCGAACCAGCTTCTTCAAGAACCGTCGGTACGGCTAGGGCCGGTATGGCAATAACCGCCAAATCAACCGGTGAAGCGATGGCTGACAGCTTGGGCAAACACTTCAATCCATAAAGATCTTGGGCTTTAGGATTTATTGGATAAATACTACCCTTATAGCCTTGCTGGACCAGATTTTTCAAAACATCATTACCAACACTGCCAATTCTGGTCGAAGCGCCGACGATAGCCACTGATTGGGGGTAAAAAAGCTTGTTCAAATCCATAATTTTATTTCCTTACTATTTAAGTTTGAATAAACGAGATATTTCCGCATTCCGTTTTTGGTTATTTTCAGCATGCAAAACAACAATCACTCTATCCTTAGCACCGGAACGCAAACGGATGGCGACGTTGTTTTTAGCTTCAGTCAGATAACCAACCTTCATGCCAATCGGCTCCATTGCTAATAAGCTAGAATTCCTGTTAGAAAAACTAACCGAACGGCCACTATTTATCTCTTTAAAACTATACCTGGTCTTGATGCCGGCTAACCTGATAGTAGGATTGCGATAAGCCTTCCAGGCGATATAAGCCATCTCTCTAGCCGTGCCGACGTTAGCCGGATCAATACCGGACATTTCCGTAAATTTAGTTTTTTTAAGCCCCCAAGCCTTAGCCTTGGCATTCATCCGAGCGACAAAATCACGCCGACTAATACCGGAATTATCAACCAAGGCGGCGGCCGCCTCGTTAGAAGAGGCGATAAGCATGGCATTCCACAAATCTCTAAGAAAAACCTTGTCGCCAGAACGCAAATCTATGCTACTAGTCACATCGCCGGCGTCTATATAGGGATTAACATAATCAATCTGCTTCTTTTCAATTTTTACTTTCTTATTAAAATCAATATCCAGATCAATAAGAACCAAGGCGGTCATCAATTTAGTTAAAGAGGCTAAGGGCCTAGGAGTATCTGAATCGCTACCTGATAAATATTTACCATTATAGGCGGCCAGACTGGCGCTGCTGAAAGACGGGGTTTCTTTGGCAAACGCTACCGTTTTTAAAAAAAATAAAGAAAAAACCGCTAAAAATAAAAAACTTAGCTTCAAAAAGCGATTATTAATAAGATATCTAAAAATTTTCATATTCTTTTTATATTTTATTAAAAAATCGGCTCTTAAGCAAATAAAAACCCCAGCTATCTGGCTGGGGAATAAATACGAAGGTTATTAAGCAGTTATTTTTCAAAAAAATCTCGAGAAACCATATCCATGGTCTCCTCCAGGGATGTCTCGTTTCTATGCATATAATCTCTGAAGTACATTAGCATAAGTGGCATTGCTAAAGATCGATCCTTAATTCTTAACTTATCTCTAAGCTTGTTATAAAACCCACCAAAAGAGTGCTGATAGTACAAAAAATCAAACACATCTTCTAAATATTTATTTCCATTTATAACCACCTCAGACATGCCTTCTGGTAAATCGTAGCCGCAGTTAAAAAGAAAATAATTAGCCAAGCTTTCCTGTTTCTCAAAGAAAATATCGGAAATATCTGATTTTACTTTGGAACTGCAAAAAAAACCGGAACCATTCTTAAGTAAAGCACCGAAAGAAATATAGAAAGGCTGGCTTAGATTGCGCAAAGATAATTCATGATAATTACCGCTAAAAAACTCTTTTAAATTAAGGCGGTTAAAATAGCTCTCTTTAAATTCTTCCTGATAAAAATTTTTCAAAAGCTTCGCCGAACGATTATCGCTAATAAAATCTATTACAAGCCGAAGCCCATAATCAAAAAATCTAAAAACGATAATATATTCCTGCAATGACGTCTCAAATCTTTCTATATAAGACCGAAAAATAATAGCTGGGCGACTGTTTATCTTGTCGATTGATTCGTTGTCGAAAATCCCTAAAAACTTAAAGTTTCCTTTCGAAGATGCAAATTTTTCAAGAAAATCAATAACTTCCTTAAAACTCTCAAGCTCTTCTTTACTAAGAAATCTCATCTTTTTTTCTCCTGTTTATTTAATGAACTAACAATAGTTAAGCACTTATAAAAAAAATCGTCAAATTAAAAACCCTAGAAATTAATCTAGGGCTTCAATATTTTTTCTAACAAAATCTCCGAAATAATTTCGGAAATTAGATGATAGTCTTTTAAGATTATCCCGGTGAGCCGTTTCGTTTTTAGGATAATATTCCGGATCGGATAACGTCCGATGAAAATACGAAATATTATCATGCAGTATCCTACCCCAAGGAGAAATGTTTTCCAAAAGAAAAACCTCAGGAATAAGCCTATCGCCCCAAGAAATTTCCTTTTTATAATACCAAGAAAACATTCTAGTTATAAGACAAACCTTATTCATAGCAAGAAAGCTAATCGAACAATCATTCTGTCCAATAATATAATTGGACGAATCATAGATTAATTCTTCGCTAATCTGGATAAGGAAATTTTTTAACGACTCTTTATAGTCACTCCCATATTCAATCCAGGAAAAATATTTTTCCGGGTCGCCCTTGATAATAGAAATACCCTTAAAAAATCTAAAAGCGGCCAGCATGTCGCCAGCATTACAGTAAGTTATCCTTTTGGGATTAATATCGCTCTCACTGAGAAGTAGTATATCCAAGGATATATTATAAGAACTAGCCATTCGAGAAAGGGATCTCAAAAAATTTTCCCTATCAATACTAATCAAGCCGTCACTGATAATAAGTAAATCGATATCGCTTCCGACATTATGACACTTAAAAACAAAAGACCCAAAAAAAGCAGCTGCCTTCAACCACTCATCATCTCTGGCGTTTATTAGGGACTTCAACATGCCAGCCACGGTATCGAAATCTTTCATTTTCGGGACCTTTCTGCCTTCAGTAAATTCTTCGTAACTGAAAATTTTCATGTTTTCTCCTTTTTTATTTTAATGAACTTATAATTTTATAGCATTTAAAAAAATAAACAGCAATAATTAACAATTTAAATAAAAATTGTCAACAAAAAAATAAAGCGACTATTATTGCCAAAATCTTGCCAATAAATTACAATAGTAATCTCTTTTCATTTGAAAATAAAGAAAATAATATGAACAAAATAATCTGTCTCTACGGCATGCCAGCCTGCGGCAAAACTACGCAAGCAGCAAAATTAATCGAAGAACTAGATATGGTTCAATTCGGCATGGGCGACCGCCTGCGTGAAGAAGTGGCTAGCGGGTCAGACCTCGGCCTAAAAATAAAAAGTTATATCGACCAAGGACATTTAATAAGCGACGGCCTGATGGCCGAAGTAATCAAGGCTTCCAGCGGAAAATTAGCGGGTCGCGGCATAATTTTCGACGGCTTCCCCCGAATAATTTCCCAAGCAAAAATGCTAGAAGAAGTGGCTTTGACTTTAAATCTTAAAATAGAAAAATTTTTCTATATCAAGGTTTCACAAGAAACCGCTATTAAACGGCTGGAAGAACGCGCTGAAAGCGGCGGCCGAGTTGATGATAAGGATTTGGAAGCAGTGAAAAACCGCTTAGACATATTCAGGCAAGAATCAATCAAGCTTCTTGATTATTATCAAAAAAACGGCCTGCTAACGGAAATCGACGGAGAAAAATCCATAGAAGAGGTTTACCAGGAAATAAAAAATAATTTATAAAGACCTGATACCCAATAGGATTTTACTGGCGATTATTTCGCCTATCGGAATAAAATCGGAACGGGGCCGCCGATCTGCTTCTTTGTGGATCCGGCTCTTTTTCATAATTACATCCTAAAGGTTGCCGGCTGAAAATAAAAAAAACTAAAAATATCCTCCAAATAAGAAATTGATTATGCCGCCATTAATCCAAGCGAGCCATTTATCCAAAAGCTACGGCGCTCAGATAGTTTTTTCCGAGCTTACTTTTTCTGTTTCTAAAAAACAAAAAATCGGCGTTATCGGTCGTAATGGCGCCGGTAAATCAACCCTGCTAAAAATAATCGCCGGCGAAGAAAAAGCTGATAACGGCCAATTGCTTTTTAGCGACGAATTAAATCTAGCCTACCTAAAACAGAATGATGATTTTAGAACAGAAGAAAGCTCTCTTGATTATTTAGAAAGATATAGCGGCGCCCCTGAATGGAGGGCCCGCAAACTCGCCGCTAAATTCCAATTAAGTGATTATTATCTTGATTCTAAAGCGCAAAATCTTTCTGGCGGCTGGCGGATGCGTCTTAAATTGACGGCGATGTTCCTTGCCGAACCCAACCTCGTCCTCTTAGACGAACCAACCAACTATCTCGATCTTCACACCCTAATACTCTTAGAAAATTATCTTGATTCTTATAAGGGCAGTGCCTTAATTGTTTCCCATGATCGAGAATTTCTCAAACAAAGTTGTCAGGAAACCTTGGAAATAAGCCGAGATAATGCCTATTTTTTTCCCGGCGGATTAGAAAGCTACTTAGCTTTCAAAGAAGAACGACAAAGGACGCTTATTAGATCGAATGAAAGCCTCGATCAGCAACAAAAACATCTACAGGAATTCGTCGACCGCTTCCGCTATAAATCATCCAAGGCCAAACAAGCACAAGCGGCCATCAAAAAAATAGACAAGCTAGAAAAGAAAAGAATATCAATAGAGCACGCGGCTGGCTTAGCGAGAATCAGCTTGCCATTAATAGAAGAAAGAAAGGGCTTGGCGTTGCGGGTCGATAAATTAGATATCGGCTACGAAGGGAAAGTCGTTGTTAATAATTTAGATTTCGACTGCCGCGCCGGAGAAAAATTGGCTGTTCTCGGTTTGAATGGCCAAGGAAAAAGCACCCTTCTAAAAACCTTGGCAGGCAAACTGCCTCCGATAAATGGCTCTTTTCGCTTGGCTAGCCGATCAAGTCTCGCCTTCCATGGTGCGGAAGTTATAGACCAGCTAGACGATCGGGATCAAGTCGGTTCTTATCTGGAAAAAATGGCCGGTGGCCTAGTCAAACCAGAAGCTGTCTTGAAAATGGCCGGTGATTTTCTTTTCCGCGGCGATGACTTGAAAAAAAATATCGGCGTTCTTTCCGGTGGAGAAAAATCCCGCCTAGCTTTGGCAGGAGCGTTATTAAGCAAGCCAGACATACTGATACTTGATGAACCAACCTGCCACTTAGACTTTGAAACCGCCGAAGCCCTGGGTTTAGCCCTGGCCGCCTTCAAGGGCAATGTTATTTTTGCCAGTCATGACAGAACTTTCAGTAGCCTGTTGGCTGATAGAATATTAGAAATAAAAGATGGCAGCGGCCGCCTGCTTTATGGCGATTATGACGAATACGTTGACGAATTAGAGAAAGCTCTAAGAGAAAAAAACCGCCAGATAAATAGCAGCCAGAGCGACAGTGATGAAAAGGAGTTAAAATGGCAGGAAAGAAAAAAACGGCAGACAGAAAAGCGCCGTTTAGAAAAAGATTTGGAAAATCTAGAAAAAAAGCGCAACGATCTCATTGATTATTTTTCAACCAACCCCGTTAATTTTGATCCTAAAAAATCCCATGAATTAAAAGAGGTACAAGAAAAAATCACCCAAGCAGAAATGGCCTGGTTTACGATAATGGAAGAAGAAGCGTCGGAAGAAAATGTTTTACAAGAATAAAAACCTAACGATCTTCCAGTGATCGGCGACGGCTAGAAAATTCTTCAGCCGTAATTTCCCCCTTGGCAAAACGGCGACGTAAGATTTCAAGAGCCTCATCCTCACTTGCTTTTGCAGGAGAAGACAAACCGGTTAACCAGCGAACAAAGA
>CAYPAS010000019.1:0-13833 GCA_964408785.1 uncultured Gammaproteobacteria bacterium
CATTGCCGCCCAGAACTTCAATATCGCCAATACCTTTATAATCTATCGCTTGCCCCTCGAAGCCACTATCTAGACCGCGTAAACGCAAATCTTGCTGAATATAAACTGAACCATCTTCCCTGGATTTTTCTGCTTGACCGATGATTTCTACCACTTTCGCCTTGAAAGTTTTTTCCCCTGCCTCGGCAGCGACAGCGAATTTAAAAGCGGAAATAAAAAATACCGCCAGCAACAGAAATACTAATACAAAATATTTTTTTAACATAATATATAAACTATTATAATAGTCTAACATGCCGGGGAAGAAAAAACCAAAACACTAAACTTAAATAAATATTATTTAAAAAATAATTTATCTAATATAAGCCATAAAAAAATATTTGCTTTATTTAAAATATGTTCTAAAATACAGACAAAAGAACTTTCACAAAAAAAGGAGAAAAAATGAAGATAAGTACGAAGTTTCTAGGAGGAGCGGTAAGTGATAATTTTACCGGCTCAGCAACGCTAATAAGGATAGAGCTTGGCAAAAAAATCTTGCGAATACTGATAGACGCCGGCTTAATACAAAGCAGCTTTGGAGAAATGCAAGAAAAAAACCTTAATTTAGCCGAAAAGATAGAAGCGGAAAAGCTTGATTATATAATAATCACTCATTCGCATATCGACCATATAGGCCTATTGCCTCTTTTGTTAAAAAAACAGTTTAAGGGGAGAATAATCTGTACCGAGGCCGCTGCCTTATTAATGGAGCCAATGCTAAAAGATAGCGCCAAGATACAAAGCTTAGAAGCGGCCTATAGCCAGCACAAAGAGGAAAAAATGGAAAAAAAGAGACAATCTTATTTTTCCAAAGATCGCCTGCTTTTAGGAAAGTATGACAAAAGAAGAAATAAAAATAAAAATGGCAAAAAAAATAACAGCCACAATCAAGCAGTTTACACAATGGAAGATATACCAGCCGTCTTAGAAGCTATAAAAAACAGCGGCATGCCTTACCAAAACTGGTTAAAGCTAAGCCACGAGGTCCATTGCAAATTTTACCCATCAGGTCATGTTATCGGCGGCGGGATAGTAGTCATAAGAATAAAAAACCGAAAGGAAGAAAAATATTTGGCATTCAGTGGCGATTTAGGACGGGAAGACGGACTGATACTGCCACCCCCGGAAATAGTAGAAGAAAAACTGGAAAGATTCATTATTGAATCAACTTATGGTGGCCGATTTCACCCTTCCCGAAAACAAGAATTAAAACATTTGGCAGACATTATTAAAGCAACACAAAAAACCAAGGGAAAAATAATAATACCCTCCTTTGCTCTAGAAAGAACGCAAGAAATGATTTACTTGTTATCAATGATGATGGAAAAAAAAGAAATACCAGAAACAACAATCTTTCTTGACTCCCCTTTAGCTGCCGAAATAACCGCTAAATTTTCATCATTCTGGGAAGAGGGCATGTTTTCTGACCAAAACAATTGCCCCTTTAATCCTTTCAACCCTAACAGCAACCGCTTTCTCAAAATAATAAACAGTCAGGAGGAAAGCGATAGAATGATTGCCAGTCCAGACAGATTTTTAATCATCGCCGGTTCAGGCATGGCTAATGCCGGCCGAGTACGCGGCTGGTTAAGAAAACTACTGCCAAAAAGCAATACGCAAGTCTGCCTTATCGGTTTCATGGCGGAAAATACTTTAGGTCAAAAATTATCAGAAAAACCGTTGTTTGTAATGATGAATGACCAAAAAATAACCGTAAAAGCTAAAATAAATTCTTTTGAAAGCTTTTCTGCTCACGCCGACAAAGGGCACCTGGTTTCCTACATTAGAAAGCTTGCCGAGAAAAATGAAAAAATAAAAATTTTCATCAACCACGGCAACCAAGAGAATGCAAAATCTCTGTCTGAAAGCCTAAAAAATTTCCTTTCAGACAAACAGATAATAATAACTGAAAATAATAAAGACTACCTTTAAGGTAGTCTTTTTAAAAAAAATTAAACAAGAAGATTCCTGAGCAGCTTAGGATTTTCATATACAGCTTTTTTTATATCAACTTTTGAATTGATTAAAAAATTTATATTTTTTCGCAGCTCATCCAGCGGGATAAATAAAACTGGCGGGAATCTACTGATTAAATCTTTGCCGCTCAAACCAATTTTATTCAAGTAATCATTGATTGCAAAAATTTGTCTTGGAGTAGCCTCCAGCGTATTAGGATGTAGGCGCAGTATAGAAAGTGAGTTGTCTATGCCAAGAGAATCAAAAGCCCTTAAAATATCGCCCAGTCTTTCAAGCGGCCAAAGATTAGGAAACTTTTTATAAAAATAACTAAAATCAAAAAACAAAGTGCCGTAATATTCTTCTGGGCTCTCCGTCTTTTCTCCTGGCGGCAATTCCTTAGCCCCCAAAAAAAATCCAAACCATCGCCCCGATCCAAAATTTGATAATCAATTACTATTTCTCCTCTCTTTAAACTTAAACAAACATTCTCCAATCCCTTCTTTTTTAAAATAAAAAGACGCGAATTTAAAATAACAAATTTAGGATATTTTCTAGAAAAAGCCATTAAATGAAAAATATCGGCGGGCTTGAAGCTTTCCATAGCCATCTTTTCGCTTATATTTTTTTCTAACTGAGGACTTCTTTGGCTAGAAAAAACTTTTAAACAAAAGTGTTTTTTTTCATTACTTGTCTCTGAAGGAAATTCGGATCCAAGCTCTTCTCGATCTATTTCTGCTAATATAAGGTGGTAAAATGCTTTTATCCGCCTATCAACAAAAACCGGAAAAGAAATTTCTTCCATTTTTTCTCCTGTATTTAATTTTTAAAGTTATGAATAAAGATACAGCATCTTTCCCGAATTTACAAGGTTTAAAAAATTTGACAAATTTATATTAATATTATATAGTTATAATGTTCTTTAAAATAAAGGATGGAAAAAAACGAACTTCTAAGTTTTTAATAACTAGAAGCTCGGATTGGTCCCCGAGCGAAAATTTAAGCATAAAAATATGCTAAAAATTTTAGACACGCTTGTCGGTCTTTTCATCCTTTTCATCTTCTTAAAAATTTTTTTGCCGCAAGAAGTCGGCGATCTTGTTAACGAGATTATTATTCAAGCCTTAACAATGATTAGTGACGCTCTAGCGCAAAACAGTTTTTAAGAAGAAGGCATCGCTTAGCGATGCCTTTTTTATTAGCTGGTTATCAAGATTTTCCCAAATAGATTTCAAAAATCATACGAGCGACGGCTGTCAGAAAAATTATCAAGCCCTCCTTGCGACTTATCTTCCAATCGGTGCGCATAAAAATTAAAATCATTATCAAAGTGGCAATCAGTAAAACAACGGAAAACACCGAATCGGCTAAGCCAAAAATAAAACGGCTCGGATGAAGACTTATCGGCGCAATAACACTACTTAAACCTATTATTCCGAAAGTATTAAAAATATCAGAACCAATAACATTGCCAACAGAAAGCCCGTATTTCTTCTTAAGGGTGGCGATTATGGAAGTAGCCATTTCCGGCAAACTAGTACCAGCCGCCACGATTGTCGCACCGATAGCCCAAGCGGAGATATGGAAATACTGAGCAATCCAAGTAGCGGAAGAAACCGTATAATCTGAAGACTTCACCAAGAACGCTAAGCTGACAACGAAAATCAAATAATCGCGCCAAGAGGCTTTACCGCTAACTTCTTCCGCCTCATCCGACACATCTTTCTTCCACCAAAGATAAGCCAAATAAGAAATCATGGCCACAAGAAGCGTAACCCCCTCAAAAAAGGTAATGCGCAAATCAAGCATGAAAATCAAAATCAAGAAAGAAGCGCCTAGCAATATCAAACCATCGCGCTTAACCATCTTTTTAGGAATAACCTGTGCAGAAATCAAGGCGACCAAACCAAGAATAAAGCCTAAATTAAAAATATTAGAGCCAATGACATTGCCAACCGATAAATCGCCCTGCCCCTTTAAAGCGGAAAATGCCGAAACAGCCAATTCCGGCGCAGAAGTGCCCATGGCAACAACAGTTAAACCGATAAACATTTCCGAAACTCCGAAACGGCGAGCTAGGCGGATACTGGATTCCACTAGATAATTAGCGGCGAAACCTAAAACGACTAACGAAGCCAATAATATGACTACCTGGATAAACATAAATTTTATTAATAATTATAAATATTATAACAAAAAATCAAAAATTAGATAGTAAAAATAAAACCGGCCTTAAAGGTCGGTTAATTTTTTTGCCCCGCCAAAGATTTCCTGGTAGGCAATTATTCTATCGTGGTACCAGAAACGATGCTGTAACATTATTTCCTCATCCTGGAAACCTATGCTTTCCAATACGGAAATTGCCGTTAACGGTACTAGCGGGAGTGGCCTTACTTCCAAAATCTTAAAAGCCACTTCGGAGCTATTATATTTTTTTATATAATAATAGTTCATGCCGACTATCCGAAGACACTCTTCAATTTCATAAGCAAACAGGCTTTCTCCAAAAAAACTTATACATTCAGAATTCTTCAAATCCTCAAGCTTTTCTGGGAATTTTTTAATAAGAAAGCACAGCGCCTCAATCTGCGGCGATTTATATCCAGCCACAGACATCTTTGCCAAGTATTCTCTTGTTTCTTTTTTCATTTTTCCTCCGATTTTTTATGAACTGTTTTGCCTTATATTAAAATCTTTACTAAAATTTGTCAAGAAAAAATAAAAAAACCTCGTTTAAAACGAGGCTTTCTAGCTAAACAAGTTCTTTTATTTTCCCCCAGATAACACTTCTCTCTTCCGGAGAAATCGGATTTCGATAAAGCGCTTCTAAATTTGCCGGCGATTTTGCCAGCTCTTTAGATTTATTCCAGGCCCAATTTTTTTCTGAGCCAGAAACAAAACGGTAGAGATAGAAGGATTTTTCAAAGGAATCAACCATCACAATAGTTTTCATCCAAGCCATCGATCTCTGCGGGCTGCCTGCGGGCAGTTTTTGAGAAATACGACAACGATCCTCGAAATTAGCTGTTTCAATTATCATTGGCAAAAAATGATCTTCAAGCTTACTGCCAAGCAGCAAGGCGTTTAGAGTAATAAGCTCTTCAGTTAAAGAATTTTTCTCTGTTAAGTAAAATGCGAAAAGTCTCTCAATCCAATATTCAGCCTCTCTTGAACGCTCCTTTAATTTTTCTGCCAGAAAAGAGAAAAATTCATGTATCTTGCCGCTATCCATTAAGCAACGGAAATCTCTTGAATTCGAAACCCGACGCATATTCATTAAAAAACTTTCATCAGTCGAAACATAGGGAATGAGGCGGAAATAATCAGCAAAAGAATCAACTCTTCCATAAATAAAACTTAAAAAATTAGCGAATTCTTTTTTTGTTAATTTTTCCTGTCCCAAAAACACCTCGGGAAAACCAAAAAAACGACTTTTTGCCAGCAATATAATTCTTGAAACAGTTTCCTCTCTTAAAACTTCGTCTTTTAACAAATTCAAGAGAGTAAAACCCTGTTCATAGCTATTAACCATAAGGACAGCCTTCTTAAAAATTTGCCTAGCCAGATTTCCAAAACCTTTTGCGGTTTCCAAAACAAAGAGACAATCTTCAAAACTTCTAGTTTTATCAATAATAAGATTAGAAAGTTCCTGACGCTGTTCATCTTCAAAAACTAGCGGCCATAAAGAGCAAAGCTCTTTTAAAGAAAAATCTTTTTTGTTTTTTTCTTCCTTCCATTTCAGAACAAAAACCAGTTCCTTGCTAAATCCTTGATCTTTTTTCATTTATTTCTCCTTTTTTGTTAAATAACACGAGAAAAACTTTAATAAAAAAATAAGATAATGTCAAGGAAAAATAAAAAACCACCATTAATATTTTGGCGGTCTTTTATTTTATCTGTTTTTAATTGTTATTATCCGGACAGGAATCTTCTAATTTTTTAGGCTTTTTGGGGAAATAATAATAAAAATGGTTAAGGGCGTGAAAAAAAGAAATAAGCGCCATGACTAAACCAGTGGCTATATGTAACTTCAACAAGAAAAAATAGGACAACGACAGGATTTCAATTAGCGAAGGAAAAGCTAATAGCAGGCCACTAATAGCACAAAGCAAAAAAGAAAATAAGAGAAGATAATTCCAAAAATAGCGAAAAGCGCAAGGACTTAAATATTTAAAGCGCTTAAGCAAAAAGGTGAAAATAAAAACCAATAACGTCGCTAAAAAAATAAATAAAGACGCTGTTTCTGACATAAAATTTATGAACTTATCGCCTTGGCCGGACAAGCGGCAATCGCCGTTTCCAAAATATCAGAATCTAGGTTTTCTTGAGAAACGACCTCGGCTTGATGGCTCTGTTTATTAAGAGAAAAATGCTCTTGATCGATTCGGGTACAGCGACCACAGCCAACACAGCGCTGGCCATCAATCTTCAAAGTTTTTGTTGCCGGAGATTGGCTTAATTGCTTATCGTCCTGATTGCTAGAATCAGTCGCCGCCGTCTGGCTGTCGCCGCCAGAAGAACAGGCGCTTAAAATTAAGGGCAAATTAACAGCCGCCAAAGCGGCAACTAGATAATATTTTTTAGATTTTTTCATATTTTTAAAGGTTTATATCAATAATACGCCTCTCTAAAAAAAATCTTCGGAAACCTTTATTGTCATAATAACATTTCTAAATAAAAATAAAACCGGGCCATTAAGACTCGGTTTTTTTATACTTAAAATAAAAAACTATTATCGCCCCGTAAATTATTAGGGCGGCGGCGTTAAAGGCTATCAATGGGCAATTTAGAATCCCAATTGAATACGCCAACCAAAAGACTGAAGTGGAAAAATTTATCAAGAACAGTCTAATCTCAATAGAGCCGCTCTGACGATTTTTTTTAATTTCAAGAAACTGAGAAATTATCGCCAGCAAACTAAAAATCAAAAGAATGGAAATAACTGCATCCGGGTTATCAGAATTAATAATTACTGGCACGCTGGTACCAAAAAAAGCCATAGCCGAATAGTCAAAAGTGGTTAATAGCTTCTTGTATTTCAGTATCCCCGCTACTATCGATATACAAGGAACGAAAAGCAAGCCATTAAAAATCATCGCCAAACTATTCTTCTCTATTCCGTACAAAAGAAAATCAAAAAAATAAAATAAAAACAAAGAAAATAATGGCAAAGACAGTGATTCGGCTTTTTTACTTGACCAAATTAAACGGGCCTGGAGATAAAATCCGGAAAACTGAAAAACTGTAAATAAACCCGTGAATAAAAAAGAAATGGTCAGAAAATTGAAAGAAAAATTCTTAAACTCGATAAATTCCATACAAGCAACCCCCTGTTTGTTAAAGTATTGGCCTGATATTAACATGCCTATTTATTTTTGTAAACAACAATAAAAGCCGCCGCTTTTTAGGCGACGGCTTATTTTACCTAGTAATTTTTTCGGGAAATTTCTGCCCGGCTGGCATAACTAAGGCACTGGGCAGGATTGCCGACTTATTTAAAACGAAGCTATCGTCTTTATCAAGCGACAACCCAGAAATAATAAAGGAACTAAACATTAAAAAAAAGAAAAAAGAAAAAATCAAAGAAAGGGTATCAGTTTTGATTTCTTCCTCAAATTTAGCTTCTTCATTCTTTGTAGAAATTCTAGCTTCTTTTACTTCCATTACTTCCTCCGATTGAAAGTTCTAACTAACTTATAGCACTACTTTTTAAATAAGGCAACAATCAATTAAAAAACCATAAAAAGCAAAAAAGAGCCGCATTGGCTCTTTTTTAATATTTATCTAGCTGTATAGCCGCCATCGATAATAAGTTCCGTGCCGGTAACGAATTTGCTTTCATCACTAGCCAAGTAAACCGCGCCCCAAGCGATATCGTCCGGTTCACCGATATGTCCTAAGGGGTGTAAGCTGTCGAGAGCTTGACGACCGCTAGCCACATCGGCAAACGACTCCTTCAAAAAACCATCAACCATCGGCGTCCAGATAAAGCCAGGATGGATAGAGTTAACGCGAATCTTGTCTTTGGCATAGATTAAAGCGTCGTTCTTGCTCATCAAGCGGACAGCGCCCTTGCTAGCATGATAAGGCGGCACATCGGCATTGCCAATCAAACCATAGATGCTAGAAAGATTAATAATACTTCCCTGTCCAGCTTCTTTCATTTGAGGAACGGCATATTTGGTGCAAAGAAAAACACCGCCGACATTGATGCTTATCACCTTATCCCAATCAGCCAAGGCTATTTCATGCGTCGGCTTATTAACACCGGCAATCCCCGCGTTGTTAACCAAGACACTTACTGGCCCGAATTTATCTTTAACCGCAGAAAAGACTTCAGCGACTTCCGATTCTTTAGAAACATCTAAACGCCAAAAAGCGGCCTCGCCACCCGAAGCCTTTATTTCTTTGACTAAGGACAAACCCTCAGCTTCTTTAATATCGGTAATAGCGACTTTGGCTCCTTCCTTGGCCATTAAAATGGCGATAGCACGACCGATTCCCAGCGAAGCGCCGGTAACGACCGCAACTTTACCTGTTAATCTCATAAATTTATAAATTAAATAATTGTTATTTATTAAATTATAGCATTAATGGCGGCAATAAAAAAGCTCGAAGAATATTCGAGCTAAAATTTATTACGACGATAAGCTTCAAACAAGAGTCTCGTCAAAAACATCAAGGCTAAATATAGAATAAATAACAAAAACATAAATACCCTGACTTTGTTTTGAAAAACAATGACCAACTGATCACTAAACCCCAAAGAAATCAAGAGATCGCCAAACCTATCCATCAAAAAATAAAAAACTGTTGCAATCACTAAACAGGGGCTAAGGATTATAACGGCATAAGATAAGAAGCTGTTATTATTACCGTCTTTGTTTTCCATGATGCATCCTCCTTTTTTATTGAACTAAATTTAAATTAAAATATTTTTAAATAGTTGTCAAATATATGAAATGTGGATAAGTCACCCAAAAAACCTTGACTTATTTTTTTAAATTGCTAATATACAAATCAACAAATGGAGATGAGCCTATGTACACGATTTCCAGCAAATAGGAAAGAATTATTTAGGTTATTTGTTTTTTAAAAGCCCTGCCGATATAAATCGACACGACACCGAGTAAAAGGCGGGGTAAAGTACTAAAAGTATTTTTTAAATTTTCGTCTCACGCGGATCCTAGGAGGGTCCGCTTTTTTATTTACCAAATTTCTTATCCTTCCAGGGCCAAAAAAGCCAAGACAAACCGAGCAAATTAACGGCAAAAACCAAAAAGACATCTCTAAGCGCCAGCGGCGATAAATGGAATAAATTGGAAAGATAGGGCACGTAAATAATTGCTAACAAAAAAACCGAGGCGCCGCCAATTATCAACCAAACTGTTCGACCAGCGTTTTTACACGATTCCAAAAGCGGCTTGCCCCAAGATAAATTAGCGATAATCAAAATAAGATTAGAAATAACTAAAGAGGAAAAGGCCAATGCCCGACTATAATCTTCACCATGCGCCTGCCAATTAGAATATATGAATAAAATAAAAGCGATTACAAAAGCGCTAAAGCCCTGAAAAAAACCAAAAAATAACATAGAAAAATCAAATAATGGCTGATCCAGGCGTCGCGGCGGCCGCTTCATTAATCCCCGGCCCTCTTTCTGGGATTCAAAAGCTAAAGAGCAAGCCGGATCGATAATTAACTCCAAAAAAGCAATGTGAGCCGGCAAAAGCACGGGAGGAAAACCAAAAAATAGAGGTAAAACTGCCATGCCAACAGTCGGAATATGAACAGCAATTATATTCCATCGCCCGCTTCAAATTTTCATAAATTCGGCGACCAAGACGAACGGCCACCACTATCGAAGAAAAATCATCGTTCAAAAGGATTAACGACGCCGCTTCCCTGGCGACATCAGTGCCTCGCCCTCCCATGGCGATACCGATATGCGCCGCTTTCAAAGCGGGGGTGTCATTAACCCCATCGCCAGTCATCGCTACTATCTGGCCATTAGCCTTGAGGGCTTCAACAATCATTAATTTCTGCTCCGGAGCGACTCGAGCGAAAACATTAACGGTTTTAATTTTTTCCTGTAATTCCTTGGGGCTAAGACGCTCTAAATCCCTGCCAGTCAAAGAAACCCCCGGATTATCAAGGCCGGCTTGTAAGGCGATATTTTCCGCCGTTCCCTGATAATCACCAGTAATAATTATCACTCTCATACCAGCGCCATAAGCCTCTTTTACGGCCCTAGGCACAGTGCTTCTTAAAGGGTCGACAAAACCCAGCAAGCCCAAGAAATTAAAATCATAACCGGTTGGCTTATCGGCCAATTCGTTGGATGGAGAAAAAGTTTTGGCTACCCCCAAAACCCTCAAACCTTTTTCTGACATCTCTTTTACTCTTAATAAAATATCTTCCTTTGCTTTATCGTCAAAATGGCAGAGGTCGGCTATCGCTTCTGGCGAGCCTTTGGCGGCCAAAAAAGTACCGCGGCCAGACTCATGGCGATAGGCTTTAATAAAAGCCGTTAACTGGCGGGAAATGGGATATTCTTTGAGTGGTGAAACTGCTTCTAATTTATTTTCTATATCAGGCAAATAGAGTTTACTCATTCGCAGAATCTCTTTCTCCATGGGATCGAAAGAATTTTCTTGGCTAGCAAAAACACTATTTTCCAACAATTCCCGATACCTCTCCGAAAGATTGGTAGAGGCGTAATCACTTAATTCATAAAAAGATGAACCAGCATAAAGACTGCTCAATTCCATCTTATTTAAAGTAAGCGTGCCGGTCTTATCAGTGCAAAGAACGCTGGCTGCCCCCAAGGTTTCAATAGCCGCTGAACGGCGAGCCAGAACCTTATGGCGCGATATCTTCCAAGCGCCAAAAGTCAAAAAAATGGTTAAGACGACAGGAAATTCTTCTGGCATCATCGCCATACTTAAAGTGATTCCCGATAAAAAACCGCCCAAGAGATCATCTTTTAAAAAGGCGTAGAAAAAAACGATCAAAATAAAAAAGGCTAAACCGATTAAAAAGAAAAACTTAACGATGCGGGATATTTCTTTATGCAACAAAGTGTCTTCATCTTTTATAGATTCGAGGCTTTGGCCGATGCGACCGATTTCTGTTTTAACCCCAGTGGCTAAGACTTTTATTATTGCCCGACCGCCGACTAGCAAAGTGCCAGAATAAACAAAAGGCTGGTTATCACCGCCGGGCCGCTCTATTTTAAACTCCTTTTCCCAATCTTCATAAGGCAAGGCGATTTTAGAAACCAATATTGATTCACCAGTTAAAAGCGATTCATCAACTGAAATATTTTCTCCGGATAAGACAACGCCGTCCGCCGGTAGGCGATCGCCTTCGGAAACAATAACCAAATCGCCGCTGACCAATTCCCGACTAGAAATTTTTATCTTTTCTCCGTCACGGATTACCAAGGCTTTAGGGCTAGATAAATCACGCAAAGCGGCTAAAGCATTCTCTGTTTTTCTCTCCTGAAAAAAAGTAATACCAATGACGACTAAAGCTGATAAGGCCAAGAGCCAGGCGTCTTGAGTCTCGCCGATTAAAAAATAAGCGGCGGCACCCAAAAGCAATAAAAAGAGCATCGGCTCTGACAAGATGCGAAAAAGTATAGCCCAAGCACCGACCGGTTTTTGGGATGGCAATTCATTAAAACCATCACGCTCTAAATGCCTAGCAACCTGCGAAGAAGAAAGGCCTTTTAATTCTTGTTCTTTTTTCATTAAAGTAAAATTTAAAATAGCAGAATGAAAATTCTGCTATTATTTTTATATTAATTTAAAACGGCAATAAGATAATTAAGATAAGCGGCAAAACTCACCCAAAGAAAATAAGGCACTAAAAGCCAAGCAGAAAGACGTGATAATCTAGCAAAAGAAACAATCGTAGCCAGAATAGCCAGCCAAAGAATAATTATTTCCACAAAAGCGGCGGCCGGTGCCTGCCAAGCAAAAAAAATTGCGGACCAGGCTAAATTCAATCCCAACTGTAAAAAGAATAGATCAAGAGCTAAATCAACCTGCCGTTTTTGTTCTTGACGATGCCGCCAAAGCAAAAAAGCGGCAAAACCCATCAAAGCAAAAAGAATAGTCCAAACTGGAGCAAAAATCCAATTAGGCGGCGCGATTTCCGGCTTGATTAATGAAGCATACCAAGACGGTATGGCCGGAACAGTAAAAAGCGAACCAATAAAACCCGCGGCCTCACCCACAAAAATGAAGGCGATTAACACTAAAAAAGATTTCTTGTTCATAATATTAAAATATATAAATATTATAACAAATATTATGGGCAATAAAAAACCCGTTCTTAACTGAACGGGCGGAATACGTTAATTTTTAAGACGAAACACGAATTCGAACAAAGGATGAATAAACACTTTAAATAGAACCATAAAAACAACTGTAGATATGATCACGTTTAATACTTCACCCCCTCTCTCCAGGGCAATCAAATCATCAATACGATCAACGGCGCACAAAGCTGGTATTATTATTACCGGTATCGCCCAATAATACTCGTAAAAATTTGATTTGGATATTTTGAGTAATCCCACAGAAACAATTACCACAATTGGCATTAAAAATGCTAAAAAAGAAAAATTTCTCCTTGTTTTTTCTGTTTCTTGACATCTAACAGTATTTCCATCAAGCACAAGTTTCTTTTCTTTTATAAGCCTTTCAGGAAAAAAATCAAAATAACTCGATCTTCTTATAATCCTACTGTCGATAAATAGCTCTCCGGCAGAAACAAGATCTTTAAAATACGGGCTATACTGCATAGCCTCTTTTTCAACATACTCCACTTTTCCGGACAACCGCCCACTAAAAGAAACTTTCTCCAAATCTTCCGCCCTCGAGAAAGAGCTCAAAATAACGAAAAATAATAATACTTTTTTCACCTTAACCTCTCATGATTTATTTTATTTTTTAAGAACTGACTTTTTATTATATTAAATATTCCTTGGTTTTCTGGAAAAAGAGGAACTGCGCCGGCGCCAAAATTTTTTCTTCGGGTATTCTTTATCTTTCTTATCAGTATTTTTCCTGGCAGCTTTCTGGCTGTTCTTAGGATAGTCTTTGTTTTTCTTCTCAGCTTTCTGGATATTTTTTGGTTTTGCTAATTTAACAAACTCTGTCCTTCTTATTTTCTTATTTATCAGCTTTTCTATAAAAAATATACCCTTATGTTCATTAGCCGCCGCCAAGCTTATCGCTTTGCCTAATTTCCCCGCTCTTCCTGTGCGACCGATGCGATGGACATAATCCTCTGGATTGTCCGGCAAATTATAGTTAACGACTAATTCTATGCCATTAATATCCAGACCTCTAGCGGCAACATCAGTGGCCACCAGTATTCTCTCTTTCTTCGTCTTAAAACCTTCAAGGGCGGCTTTACGGCGACCCAAAGAAAGATTGGAATGAATCTCGACGGCTCGATGTCCGGCTAATTGTAATTTTTTCGTCAAATTTTTTACCCCATGTTTAGTCCTGACAAAAACCAACACTGAGCCGACGTAGCGGGTTAAAATTTTCTGCAAATGTTCGTAACGCTCTTCGCCGTCTATTATAAATATTTCTTGATCAATTTCAGCGGCCGTCGTCCCCTGGGGGGCAACTTCAATACTTATAGGGGTTTTCATGTACTTAGCGGCAATCTTCGCTATCGCCGGCGGCATGGTGGCAGAAAAAAGCATGGTTTGGCGCTCCTGAGGGGATTGCTCAAAAATTTCAGCAATCTGCGGGGCAAAGCCTAAATCAAGCATCATGTCAGCCTCATCTAAGACAATCAAAGAAACTCTGT
>CAYPAS010000020.1:0-13696 GCA_964408785.1 uncultured Gammaproteobacteria bacterium
ACCAGCTTTTGTTGGACAAACAGCCACGGCAGGAAAAGACCGGATAGAAGTTTCGGGAAAAGTCCTAAAAGAAGCACCGAAATTTATTTATCTTAAATTAAACAAGCCCGCTGGCTACACCTGCAGTAATCGTCATTTTCCTGGAGAAAAAAATATTTTTGATTTGCTAAAAATAAAAGAACGTCTTTTCACTGTTGGCCGCTTAGACAAAGATAGCCGCGGCTTATTGCTTTTAAGCAATGATGGCCAACTGACTCTAGAATTAACCCACCCCCGCTACGGACACGAAAAAAAATATGAAATCCAGCTTGCTAGCGATCCGGAAAATGGTCAAAAAATCGCTAAAGAATTAGAAAAAGGCGTTGATATCGGCGAGGGTGACGGGGTGGTTAAAGCTAAAAATGCCAGATATTTACAAAAGGGATTATTTATAATAATCTTAAGCGAGGGGAAGAAGCGCCAAATAAGACGCATGTTTTCCGCTCTCAATCTTCAGGTCAAGGACTTAAAAAGAACCGCCATCGGTCCGCTTGATATCGGCCGGTTAAAGGAAGGTTTTTATGAGGAACTAAGCCAGGAAGAAATAAATAAATTAAGGAGAGGTGACTGAGTGGTTGAAAGTACCGCTCTCGAAAAGCGGCAAGGGTGAAAGCCCTTCGGGAGTTCGAATCTCCCCCTCTCCGCGCGTAAAATAAAACACCCAAAAGGGTGTTTTATTTTATGTTTGGATGGGCGGAAGAGATGAAAACTCTTGAGTTCGCACTGCCGAGGCCGAGTCGGGGCGCTTACTTTTCTCAAGCCGAAGGCGCCGAAAAAAGTTTAGCGACCGTGACCGAATCTCCAACTTTCCACCAAATTAGAAGATTTTGCTACGACAGATTTTGACTTATTGCCAATAAATAAGCTAAAATATATATAATTATTAGATAAAAATATGAACTTAGAGGGATACAAAAACAAAAAAGAATGTCAACAAGAGAAAAACGAGGAAAGCGAAAAACCATCTTACGAAAAAAGCGAAAATAAACAAAAAATAAAAGACTCCCTTGAAATAACTTCCGAATCAGGAATACTAAAGGTTTACAATAAATCAGGAAAATTTGTTTTTAATGGAAACCCCGAACAATTATTGATATTCTGGAAAAACAATGACTACGGAAAAACTGAAGATATAGGCGGAATTTGCGATGAAGATGGAAAAAGTATTTTTCGGTTCGGAGTTAATGACAAATATGGATTCACAGATAGAAAAAAAATTAACCAAATATTTAAACATTTAGAAGAAAGCATCACACGGAAAAGATGTAATGCCAGTGATCATCAAAAAATTATCGACATAAGGCAATCATTAATACCAGAAACACTAAATTTAAACAACAAAGAAAACGAAAAATATTTTGAAAAACAATTAGAAAATACCCAGGAAAATCTAATAGAACAAAAAAATATTTTTAACGATGAAAAAGCCGAAAAAATAACAGAAATTACAAAAAATTGGCTAAAATTTGGTGGAAATTTTTACGATCATTTAACTGGCAAAAATCTCGAACTAGAAAAGGGCGTTGATTACAAAATAAATCCAGACGGAACAATAAATATGCCTAGTTTCATAGAGGCCAGAAAGAAAAAAATTGATCATTGGCTAAAAGATCCTAGCAATCAAAAATGGATAGCAGATGGACCGGATTTTCAAAAAAAACATATAAATGAACTAAGTTACGGACAGGAGGTAGTAAAGGCGAGACAATCTGATGGGACTTTCATGGACAAAAGTCGCTACACTACCCCCTATTTTTATGAAAATAATTGGCTTTACTATGAGTCAAATTATTTTGATAAAATTATTGGCGAATTAAAGCAACCAGAACGCGAAGAAACTAAATACCGTATTTATTTTAATTGCACAGGGGAAAATGTATTCCCCTTATATCAAGGAATTATCGAGGAATTAAACCAAGACCCGGATTTACAGAAATTTGGTTTTCAAATTAAAACGGCAGACGTATCAAGAATAGACCTGCAAGAAATAAGCCAAATAATAAACCAAAAAGATAGGATTGTTCTTTATATAGGAGAAAATGGTATAAAAAAAGCCATCCCAATACTACAAAAATATTCAGAAAAAAACCGACAAATATTTAATGAAGACGGTATTCTATTAGCGCAGCATCTTGTTGATAAACAAGGAAACCAAATACCAGGAATCAAAATAACCTCAGAAACAAAAGGATATTCCCCTGACCCAACTGATCCAAATAAAAGATACGCATCCTTTAACGACATGCAAAGCAAAATAATCGAATCATGTTTTCGATCAATAGCCACCGGATTAAAAAACCATAAAACTATGGAATTGATTTCTGAAAAATATCCAAAAATGAAAGAATCTTTATTAAAATTAGCTACCAATGCTTCTGCTGAAGATTATATCAAAGCAATATTATCAGACCCTAATGGCAGTGAATTTTTAACAAAAAACCTAAAAATAATATACCCACAATGGTCAAAAGCTTTTGGTATGTCAGAAAAAAACATTGCCTTTAAAGAAAATTATTTTTAAAAAATTAGCCGACAGAAAATATCTTTAAAAAAGAACCTTCCGGTCCTTTTTTATTTTTAATTCTCTTCTTTTTTCGCTTGACGTTTCAAACGGCGGCGCTTCTTAAAGCGATATTCATCGACGATGCGCTTATACACCCGCTGATAACCGCTAATCATTTTCTTAACACTGAAATACATTTCTGCTCTTTTTCGCGTCTCTTCCCGACTGATTTCATCTATTCTCTTTATCGCTTCCACCATTTCATCAACACTGTTAACCACAAAGCCACTCTTGCCGTGTTTAGTGACTTCAGAAACGGCGCCGTTATTCCAAGCGATAACTGGTGTGCCGCAAGACATCGCCTCAATCATTACGTATCCGAAAGTTTCCGGAACTTGCGTCGGAAAAATTAAAGCCTTGGCCCGCTGCAACCAGCCAATCTTATCACTAGCTGACTGCTCACCAATATAGGAAACTGAAACGCCATCAATATGTCTTTCAATATGTGTATGCCAATAACCTTCATCCTGATAGCTCCGGCCAGCGATAACTAATTTCACACCGGCGCGCTTAGCCGCTTCTACCGCCAAGTGGACGCCTTTATCTTCCGTCACTCTTCCTAAATAGAAAAAATAATCTTCCGGATTAGGATTAAAAGCGAATTTATCAGTGTCCACGCCATGATAAATATTAGCAAACCAATTAAGTTCTGGCATCTGCTTTCTTTGGGAAAGCGAAAAGGAAATATAATGAAGATGGCGATACTTGAGTAAAAATGGCTTTATTTCTTCATCAATCTTGCTGTGCAGAGAAACGGCTATGGGCACATCGACCAAATTAGCCGGGAAAGATCCCATTAATGAAAAATGACTGTGAATAATATCCGCTTCCAAAGATGATTCATAACACTTGGCGGCCAGCAAATTAAAATAAAGATTGCGCTGCCGCGAGTTGATTTCTGGGCAAACGCTCAAAGCCATCGGGTGGACGGAAAAAAGCTCAGCTTTAGTTTGTGAATCGCCAGAGGCAAACAAAGAAACTTTATGACCCTTACCGCTAAGCCCATTGCAAAGATTGCCTACATGGCCATAAATGGCGTGATTAGAATCCTTATGGACAGAATGTAATGGCGAAACTAGTTGAGAAATTTTCATAAATTATTCTCCTATCAAGCTGCTGAAAATGGCAGCATATTTTTTAAAAACCTTATCCGGATCATGTTTCTTAAACAATTCCCTTTTTAAACTAGCTGGCAGAGATTTGCCCTTAATCTTTTTTAGACGGCGAATCGCCACTTCAGGATTTTCAAAATCTATTATCCAATCACTAGCGCCGTAGCGGCGGTAATCATCGACAAAACCAACGTTGGGAGAAATAACCACCGGCGTGCCACAAGCCAGCGCCTCCAACAGAACAGTCGGAGAAACATCAAAATGCGAAGGAATAATTATCAAATCATTACTCTGGCAAAAGTCCCTGATCTTATCCTTAGGTAAAAAGTCTATCACTTCAATATGACGCCGATAAATATTCTTAACCTTAATATTTTTCTGACTGTCGGGAATCCTGGTTATTACATGGAAATCCCAATCTAAACCGCGACTCTTAACCTCTTCTGCCAAAAAAGCGACAGCTTCATGATTCTTTATTCTGTCCCAACGGGCAATCATACCAATATTAAAAATGTTTTTTTCAAAAACAAAAGATAACCCGCTATTTTTATTATCACGAAAAAAACGAAAATCGATCGGCAAAGGAATAACCACTGAATGTCCAGCTTTGGGTCGGCGACTAACCACTACACGACGATAAAAGAAGCGCCGACTAAAATAGTTTAAAAATATTTCCGCCGCACTGTATTCTGCTGATTCTTTTTCCATTAATTCCATCATTTTAACTCCTGCAGGAGAATAAAAATCCTTATAGATTTCCAACTCCTTTGACCAAATACCGGCGTGCTGGATAACCACTGGAATACCATTAAGACGTGAAGCTTCTAAATTAACCAATTTCCCAACGAAAAACCATTCAAAAAAACCACATCTGGACCTATCTTGGAAATCAAAATGTTTAATCGGCTTATCGGCTCTTCTAATATTTGTCGATAATTAGCAACTTTTTTTGCTTTTAGTATTTTTTTGGAATAAAAAAATGGAAAAGAAAATTTATGGATATATCGATTTTTACGAAAATCTGCAAATTTACGACAAAAAAACTTCTTATTGGAATCATCTAAATCATTAATAATTAAACCATGCCATTCTAAATTATTTTTTTTCTTATCTTTAAGAAAATTAAAAAAGAGCCGGGCGAAATTAGCCGGGCCCCCTTTGGCTGCTTGTTTAAAATCGGGGGTATTACAAAGATACTCGTTAGTCAAAATCTTCATCAATCTTTCCATTTTCGGCGGCCACGCTCTAAAAACATCAGGACGCCCTACCGAAAAGCTTATAGACTATATAATACTATCGTTTTTGATTTTTGTCAAATAAAGTTTTTCTATTGACAAGGTAGCGGTAATCAATGAAAATCAAAATAATAAGTCATTTAAAAACTAAATAATTGGAGAAAAAAATGATCGAAGTAAAATTAATTAGTCAATCGACAGCTGATCCACTTTGTTTGGCGGAAAAAGCCGCAAAAACCTGCTACCAACCTGAGGCCCCCATCCTAAAAGAAACGGCAAATCAGGAAGTCCGGGATTTTATAATGAATAATATTTTCAGAACCGGTCATCACACGGTTCTAGAACATCAATTTTTCACCTTCGAAATAGAAGGAGTTGCCGTATCTGATGTAAGTTTCGGTTTGCACCTAGCCAACCCTTTCTATAATTCTGACCAAAGAAGCGGACGCTTCTGCGCTAAGATGTTTGATAATCCTAACACTGATTGGCTAGACAAATACATCTCTTATTACTGGCCAAAAACACAAGGCTGCGTAAAGCGGCAGATAATTGATTATTTTTTAGATGGAATAAAAACTTATCGGGAACTTTTACCGAAAGCGACTGAAGTCGCACTAGAACAAATTAAAATAGAAAGACCCAAACTTTCCCAGGAAAAAATGGAAACATTGGCTCCCAAAATCGCCCAGGAGCAACTACGGGTTTTTATTCCGGCCATGATTCCAACCGGACTAGTAATAAGTCTTGATCTGACAAGCATACTCTCTCTTTACAAAAGCGCTTGGACGCCGGTTCTGAAAGATATTACCGAAAAAATGCGGCAAGAAATAACCTTGAATAATCCGGAATTGGACATTTTTTTCGAAGAAACAGGGAGATTGGACAAAGAATGGTTTCCTAAAATAGACTCCTTCTTTGAAAGTTTTTCTCGTCATCCAAAAATAAGCTTAAAAGGAGTGTCATTAAAAAATTTAAAGGCCCCAAAAAAATTAGATCTTCATCCGCTTGACATACTGCAGTTTTCTCCAGAATTTATGGAGAATAATTGCTCATTTATTAAAACAAGAGTTGCCGTTTCTCTAATGACTTTTGGGCAAGACCAAAGACATAGAACAATAAAAAGAGATAGACCTTCATTTACTGGCTCTTTTTATCTACCGCCGCTTGTTTCTAAACTAATCAAAGGAAAGCACAAGCGTTTATTTGTAAATTGGCTTGATCACTTAAGACTGATTATGCCGCCGACCCTGCACACCGCCATAGCGCCATTTGGAGCCATGGTAAGCTATGAAAAGGCGGGAAATATAAATGCCTTAATACATGAACAGGGCAAACGATTATGTTTTAATGCTCAAGAAGAAATATATAACTTGAGCGTTAAACTAAGGCGCTTATTAGAAAAAAGATTGGGGAGCAATCATGAACTCCTAAGTTTTTTGTCACCACCCTGCATGATTGACGGCAAATGTGGCGAAGGTAAAAGATTCTGCGGCCGCTTTATAAAAGATTTTCCTAAAAGAATAGTTTAAAGTGCCCCGGCTAATAGCTGGGGTTTTTATTTGACATCAACAGAGCTTCTAACTAGTATATAAATAGCCTAAGTCTCCATAGTTCAATGGATAGAACGTGAGTTTCCGGAACTCAAGATGAGGGTTCGATTCCCCCTGGAGGCACAAAAAAACGCCCGTTATCAACGGACGTTTTTTATAATCTGACTATCTTGATAATTCCTGACAACGCATCAAAAAAGCCTTGTTAAACTCAGAGTCATGATTACCGCCACGCTCCTGAGCTACAGCAAGTCTAATAAGCTCTCTAGCATGGACTATTGCCCAAGCTATCTGCTCTGAGTTATTTTCATAGTCTAAACCAACAAGCAGATCACTCTCCCTGAAACCGGCCTTTTTCCTAGCAGCTATATCATGCTGTTTCCAGGCTTCAATAATCATTGCCGTTACTTCTTCTTCTAGCTCTTTCTGACCGTAAGCCTCAATTTTTGAGTTTATTTGCTCTACCATTGAACGGTAATCGAGTCCCAATTCAATGGTCTTTTTATTATCAATGTGTACTAGAAGGTCGCCAAGCACAGACTGCTTAACCATCGAATCATTTATTTTTTCTAGGGCATCTTTATATAATGGCTCCACTGCACTCTCTTTAAGTAACAAAGGAGATTTCTTGCCAGTTTCATGGCCAGAATCAGAAGAATGGCCATCGTCTACTTCGGGGCCAAAAACAGATTCCGGCCTCTCATCTTTACGCCTAAAATGGCGCCTAAAACCAAACAACGGCAATAAAAGCAATAATGGCAAAGGAATGGAAACAACATTCTTCTGCTCACCCTTAAGCTTAATTTCAATTACCACATTTCTTTTTGAATTTATTATTCCACTCAAAACTTCAATATCGTTATTATCTGTAAATTGATTATTATTAAAATTAACGAAAGCATTAAAGATCAGCTCATCATCAGTAAAGCCGACTATATTATTTTTTTTGGCAATTTCTATTATTTTAAACCTTTCTTGCTCGCTTAATTGCATTTCCCCGCCCTTAATTTCGACACCTTGTATTAAATTTTCATCGATATTAATATTTTCCCTTTTAAGAGCTTCGATAAGCGCCGGCATAACATTGTTAGCCCTAAGCTCTGCCAGACTCACATTTTCTTTATCTTCATTTTCTGATTTTATGGTGCTTGGCCCCTTTTTGTATGGTCCCTCCGGCGAAGCTAGGCCATTTATGCTTATAGATTCAACAGAATATTTTTGGTGATTATTTTCATCTAGCCCCTCGTTGCTTTGCTCATAGACTTTCCTTCCAATATCCGAAGGATCTAGTGAAAAAAAATTGTCAGCTAGTTCTGTTTTTATCTGCTTAAGTATAAATTCCTCCAATTTTTTCTTAGATTCCGGATCGACTTCTTTTGCGCTGTCAAACTGCCGAGAATAAAAATGCGGTATTTCTATAGTGATCTTATTCTCAAACTTTTTAATATCTTCCATGTTGACCTGCAAAGGAGCTAAAATAGACCAAGGGCTAAACTTTTCTTCGCCATTTTCATCTTTTACGATAAACCTACTTTGCAAATCAAGAGATATATCGTGTTTAGCCTTGTCATCGTCAATGAGGAACTTATTTTCCGCTGTATTATTAACCATTTCGATCGGATCTCTTTTGGTAGATTCAGACCCTGTCGTTTTTTGTTCAGCTTTAGGCGACGAAGATAAAAGCATTGACAAAACTAAAAGTTTCTTCATCGGACTGTTTATCATTTTTTCATAAAAAGACCCATCTTCTTTCTTTTTTTCTAAAGACTGCTTCTTAAAAAAATTTTCAAACATAAAATTGAAATTATTATTTAAATAAACAAAATCATATTAAGCTCTTATAAGGATACACTTATAATATTATCACTAATTACTTAAAAATCAATAAAAACCATCGAAAACTAAGACAAACAAAAAAATAGAGCTTCTGGCTCTATTTTATCTGGCGGAATGGACGGGGCTCGAACCCGCGACCTCCTGCGTGACAGGCAGGCGCTCTAACCAACTGAGCTACCACTCCAGAAAAGCTGAAAAAACGCGATTATTTCGCTAAAGGAGATAATAGCAAATCATTAAAGACTTGTCAAAGCTTTCTTTAGGCAAAAAACAGCCAATTATCTTGATAAAAATAGGCAGATAAGCTATAATTCAGATACTATAAAATATTAAGAAAATTTATGAATGCGGAATTAGACAAAAAGACTTTGGATGAAATAAAAGGCGAGCTTTTGAAACAGAGGGAAAGAATCCTTAATGATCTCAAGGGTTTGTCGCGCCAAGACAATCACGAAGACGATGATCGCTCGGCTAGTTTTCCCGAATATGGCGACAAGCCGGATGAAAACGCCCAAGAAATAAGTGATTATTCTACCAACGTTGTTGCAGAAAAAGTTTTAGAAAAATCCCTTGAAGATATTGAAAAAACTCTAAAAAGAATGGCCAATGATGAATATGGCATCTGCAAATACTGCGGCCAACCAATAGCCGTCAAGCGCCTTTTGGCTCGCCCAACAGCTAGTTCTTGCATTGATTGCAAAACAGAACTGCAAGAAAATGAATAACCTAATAAAAACAAAAAGATACTGGATAGCTATCGCCGCCGTGATAGCTATCTTTTTTTTCCTTGATAGATGGCTAAAAAATTTAGCACTCGGATTGGAATCAGGAGAGAAAATAAGCATAATCAAAAATGTCTTAAATTTTCATCTAGTACCTAATCCGTATATCGCCTTTTCCCTGCCTCTTAGCGGTCAGCTTCTCAATATAATTATCAGCCTACTATTATTAGGAATAACCGCCTATCTCCTAATTTACTGGCGACAAGAAAAAACCAGCCCCTTAGCTTATTCTGGCTGGCTAATGATACTTGGCGGCGGCTTAAGCAATCTTTGCGACCGCTGGCGCTTTTCTTACGTAATAGACTATTTTGACCTTTATTATTTTTCCATCTTTAATCTAGCCGATACCCTGATTTTCTGCGGCTGCCTGCTAGTTATTATTAATTATTGGCGTCAGGAAAAATAATATTTATCCTTCTTTCGTTTTCTGAAATAGCTTCTATAATTATACGTCCAACCTCCTTCGGCAAAATATCCTCAACCTTTTCCGGCCATTCCAGAATGCTGACCGTCTGTTTATCACCAAAATATTCATCCACACCCAAACCAGCTAATGATTTGCCTTCATTTAAGCGGTAGGCATCAATATGGCAAAGACTCTTACCGGAAGCAGACGGACCGTAAATTTTCATTATATTAAAAGTCGGGCTGTTAACATTATCCGTTAAGCCCAATCCTTTAGCTAAACCCTGAACGAAACAGGTTTTTCCAGCGCCAAGGTCGCCACTGATAGCTATTATTTCGCCGCCAACGCAACGGCAGCCAAATTCTTCACCGCAGGCTGCGGTTTCGGCCGCGCTATTAGTAATTATTGTCTTCTCCATATTTAAAATGAGAGCCCGACGGGCTCTCTTTTTTAAAAAATTGTAAACGAAGAAACCGAGCGGCCATTCAAAAAATCTTGAATGGCGATTATTGAAAAAAATATCACGGCCAAGGGAATTACCCAGCCAGTAAAGGCGGCCACAAGAACAAAGAAAACAAAAAAATAAAATCTTTTTTTTAACAATAATCCATCAATTAAAACTGCAAAAAAAATAGCCATCCAAAAAAGAAAGATGCTGAGCGCCAAGAAACTTGACGATTCCGGGTTAGCATAAACCGACAGATCTTTAAAGATTATTAAAAAAAGAATCAATAAACAGACTATATCTGCTATTTTTTTCTTTTTTCTCCTGCTTATTTTTTTCATTTTTCCTCCAAAAGAACTAATAAAATGATAGCGAAAACCAGTCTTAAAGTCAAAAACAAAAAAAGAAACCTTACGGCTTCTATTTTATAGGTGGGCGCACAAGGATTCGAACCCTGGACCCCTTCGGTGTAAACGAAGTGCTCTAACCAGCTGAGCTATGCGCCCCTTCTCAACGATAAACGATGATTTGTGGGCGAAAGAGGACTCGAACCTCCACAGCCTTGCGGCCACAAGCACCTCAAGCTTGCGTGTCTACCAGTTTCACCATTCGCCCGTCTAGCGGATTTATAATCCGCTTATTTGACGACTTTTTCTTTGAGTTTTTTCTTGTAACCGGAGCGCAGATAATAAAGTTTAGCGCGTCTGACCTCGGCTTCTTTCTTGATTTCGATTTTGGTGATAGTCGGCAGGTTCAACGGAAAAATCTTTTCTACGCCGACGCCGTCGGAAATCTTGCGGACAGTAATAGTCGCGCCAGCTTCCTGGCGATGTTTCCTGGCAATGATCATACCTTCAAAATACTGGACTCTTTCTTTTTCTTCGCCCTTGGAATTTAATTCTTTGATTTTTTGATAGACTCTGACCGTCATTCCCGGTTTCAGTTCTAATTTGGTTTCAACCATATTTTTAAAATTATCAGCCGGATTGTTATCCGGCCAGCAGATGATTTTTAGTATAGAAAATCTTGTCTAATATTATAATTATTTTTTTGGATTGTCAATGCTTTTGAGGATTAAATCATAAATAATGTTAAAAACCTCCTCTTCGCTCAATTCGCTGGTGTCCAAACAATAGTCATAATGGCTTTTATCATTGACATCTACGCCATAATATTGTTTATATCGTCTAGTATCGCTAGCCATCCGCTGACGCAAACTAGCCTTCATTTCCTCTAAACTAGCTATCTCCTTGTCCTCATTTCTTTGATTTTTTGACTTTAGTTGCTTAAAAATTCTTGAAGCTCCAATATCTTCTGAAACATCCAGGTAAATTTTGAATGAATGGGGGATAAAATACCAGGAAGTCCGGCCTTCAATAATAAAATTATCATTTTCTAATCCCAATTTTTTTTGATATTCGTCAACTTCTTGATCGGTTTTAGGGTTACTTTCTCCCAAAAGATTATATTCCGCCAAAGTCAAACCTCTCTTTGCCGCCGCTTCCCGCCTAAGACCACCCATATAATAACGGGGCCAATTTAATTTTTCCGACAATTTTTGAGCAACCGTACTTTTACCAGAACCCTGGGCACCGCTAAGAGAAATTATCATATAAACGGGCTTTTTTTTGTTTTAAATTTTAGTTATACTGATATCATAAATCATTTTTAAAAAATCACCAAGGACTATCCTGGAGATTTTTTCTTGTTTCGAAAAATCGCTTATGTATCTAGAAAAATTAGAAATACAAGGATTCAAATCATTCGCCAACAAGAATCGCTTAATATTTTCCGGTCTAATAGATGGGGAAAAGCGAGGGCTAACAGCCATCGTCGGCCCGAATGGTTCTGGAAAATCCAACGTCGCTGATGCTATCCGCTGGGTACTAGGCGAACAAAGCTTAAAAACCCTGCGCGGCAAAAAAAGCGAAGACGTTATCTTTTCTGGATCTGACAAGAAAAATCAATTAAGCATGGCGGAGGTTTCTCTATTTTTGAATAACAGCCAACCCCGAAAGACTAACCGGGAAGAAAACGAACGCCCAGAAGAAGAAAACCAACTCGATGAACTTCTCTCTAGCTGTGAAGAAATAACCGTTACCAGGCGGCTTTACCGCAGCGGCGAAAGCGAGTATTTAATAAATAATAGCCGTGTCCGTCTGTCGGATATCCAAATGCTTTTAGCCAAAGCTAATTTTGGACAAAAAACCTACAGCGTTATCGGGCAAGGCATGGTTGAAAATTTCCTAAGCTCAAGCGCCGCCGAAAGAAAAGATTTTTTCGATGAAGCAACCGGCGTCAAACAATTCCAAATAAAAAGGGATGCCGCTTTGAATAAACTAGAAAACAGTTACGAAAACCTGCAGCAAGTCGATATGCTGCTCAGCGAAATCAAGCCCCGCCTGAAAAGTTTGACGCGGCAAGTTGAAAAATTAAAAAAGCGCGACGAAATAGAAAAGGGATTAAAGCAAAATCAACTTAACTACTACAGCCTTATCTGGCATGACAGCGCCGATAAGCTCGATTCCTATAACCAGCGCTTCCTCGAGGGTGAAAAATCCCGCTTAGAATTAGAAAAGCGTTTAGAAAAATTAAACGAAGAATTAGCCAAGATCAGACGGACTGATAATTTCCAAGAAGTTGCCGAGTTACAGCCACGGCTAAGAGAACTAGAAAATCGCCGTTCAGAAAATTTAAAACAACTAGCAAAATTACAGGCCGAATTAGAAATGCAGTTAGAAGCACAAGGGCAATTCGATGTTTCCTGGCTTAGCGGCAAGCAATTAGAACTGCAATCCGCTCTAGAAAATATAAAATTAGAAATAAAAGTCTCGGATAACAATTCCCTGGCAGATGAAGAAGCGGAAATAAAAAATCGCCTGCGTGAAGTGGAGGGGGAAATCAGCGAAGAAGAAAGAGAACTCAGAGAAATTAAACACCTAGAAGAAGAGCGAGCCGCCTTGATCAAGCAAATAGACAAGCTCGACGCCGTTTTAGAGGCCAATCTAGAAGCGCAAGGGCAATTCGATGTTTCCTGGCTCAGCGCTAAAGATAATGAGCTAAAAACCGAATCTCTAAAAATACAGGAAGAGCTAGCCTCTTTAAATAAAGAGATAGCGCAAAGCAACCACGAAGAACTGGAACAGCACTTAAGCGAAATAAGAAAACGCTTAAATTCTCTTAATCAGGAAATGGAAGAAGAAAACCGCCGGCTCAAAAAATTAGCGGCAGAAGGAGGAAAGAACGAAAAGATTAGCCAAGCCGTTGAAGATTTTTTGCAAGAACTGGAAGCTATTGGCAAAGAAGACGATATAAAAAAAGTAAAAGAATTGATTAAACGCGCCAAAGAATCTTTCCAAGAAAAAATCCAAATACTTTTAACCGGTAAAAGCAGCCAAGAATTACAACAGATAAAAGCCATTCAGGAGGAAATCATTTCCCTAACGGAAAAACGCCAAGAGCTTAACGATGAATTAAACGAAGAAAAATTACGCCTTTCCACTCTAAACGAAAGACGCCGCTTATTAGAAGAAAAAGAAAGACAATAAAGCAGAGAAACGGCTGATATCACCGGCAAGCTAGCTAAAGCCCAAATCAAATTCGATGCTTCAAAAATTGAGAACGAAAAAGAAAATCTCCGTTCACAAGCCGAAAAACTAAGCAAAGAAATTTCACATCGCCAAGAAGCCAGTAATCTTGCAAACTGCCTAAAGAAAAAAGAGGCTATA
>CAYPAS010000021.1:0-11886 GCA_964408785.1 uncultured Gammaproteobacteria bacterium
TTATAAGATTGATCAGCCTTCTTGCGATTGTTGCTGTACTATAGGTAACGACGCTCAGGATTGCTGCGCCCCATTGAAGTGTGAAGGCAGCTGCGGCGCTGATCGCGGAAAGACCTCTGATATTACCTTGGGGCGTTGCGGCGGTTGTAAATCAGCCGGGGATACGGCGGCAGAAAGGGATGCGGCCTGTAATTGCACCGGACACAGCGGCCAGTTCTGTGATATTGATAATCCAGATTTTCCGGATGGGGTTTGTAGCGATTGTTCTAGCTTATCGGCTGGCAGTTGTAATGACCATAGTTCTGCCTGCTGTTTAGATTCTAGGCGCACCGCTGATGATAGCGATGATCTTTGCCGTGGCGGTAACGGGGAATTAGTTTCTAATGACCCAGCCGATGATGATTTCGGTTATTGCGCTTATTACAATTGTCAGGAATTAAACAACGTCATGAGTTGCGCTTCTAGCAATCCTTTGAAGCTGGGAGTATTTTCCAATCAAGAAGCTTGTGTTTCCGGTTGTTCTTCGACCGTTCCTTGTTCTCAATATAGCGATAGCGCTAGCTGCATGGCCGACGGCCGTTGCTGTTATGATTCAAAAACCACTAGCTGTCGTTCGGGCGAGCAAATATTAGAGGGCCAAGATAAGGGATTTTGTTCTTATTATGATTGCCGCGAAGATAATCCTGGGCAGTGCGCCTCCAATAATCCTAAACGCGATGGCCGTTATTCTAAGGTTAGCATCTGCGAACAAGGATGCGCCGGTGAATTATCGGGAGTAAATGATCCTTGTGTTAGCAATGATAGCGCCTCTTGTTTAGCTGACGCTTGCGTTTTCCCGGGATTTAGCTGTCTTTTAGATAGCGGTTCTTTCGGTATTACGCCGCCTAATTGTGGTACCTGCTGCTGTCAGCCAGGAGCTAATGATTATTGTTCTCAGATTAGTCCTAATTTAAGCTGTTTGGCGGATAAGGGTTCATGCACTGGTGCTAGCCGAGGCCTTTGCTGTGGTTGTTCTAGTGATTCTGAGTGCGGTTCGCCAGAAACTATCGGTTGCGCTAGCGATACTTGCTGTCAGGCAAGACCAGAGATAAGCACCACTTCGCCACAGCACAAAGATTCTAATGTTTGTCGCAATGCGATGATCGGCGTTGACTTTAATCAAAAGATGGATGCTGTATCTTTTAATGATTCGGTTATTTTATTGGAAGAAAGAAATCCTGATGACGGCCCTTGTCCCTTGGGTAGTATTTATGTTTTGAATAGTAAAGAAAAAAGCTATTTTAGTAATTTGATAGGAAAGACTTTTAGAGTTTTAAAAACAGCTTATTCTCACCTATTTAACCGGCAAGCCCTGGCTAAGAATGATGTTCCTAACGAAAATTCATTATACTGTTCTATCCCGGGTGTAGTATCTGGCTACAATAGCGATAATGGCGCTCACCTTTCTTTTACTCCTTCTCGGGTTTTAGATGGCGATAGCGATTTTTATTTTATAGTTAAGGGTGATGAATTGCTCGATAGCCAGGCTGGAGTTCTAAGTGCTGCCAGTATAGGTTTGAATGGCAAAGGATATTTATCTGACACGCATGGCTATATAGAGGGCGCGAATATTAAATTTAATGGACGTGTTTACGCTAATTCTCATATTTTGAAATTCAAGACGATGCCGAATGAGGGGACTAATAGCGGCATCTGCGCTATTGATAAAATAAAAATTACGCCAGATTCTTATCTTTTCTCTACATCCGATAATGACGTCAATGAAAATGATGCCGATGCCGCTGCCGCTTCATTTGATACGGCTATGGATAAAGATAAGGTTTTTTCCGTAAAAACTTATAGTACCGATGATCAGGAGATACATCCGGTTACTGGTTATTTTTGGGATTGGAGATTCCAGGTAGCTGATGAAAGTGTGGCCACTATTGATAATGGTGTTAGTAATTTACCATTCGGGTCAGTTAAGCTTTCGGCGAAAAGCGGCGTAAGTGATGGTGAAACTGCATTAAAAGCCTCTATCGACATGTCGCGCTTCTTGGCTTCAAATAACTGTGTATCTTCTAGTTGTTCTTGTTCGGATAGCGTTTGTTCGGAAAATTGTTGCAATTCAGTAATCGCTGGCGCTGATTATAATATCTCTAGTAATGTTTATGTTTTTATCTGTAATAATCCTTGGCCGCCATTAAATACTGACGGCAGCTGGAGTCCTTGGGTAGATAATTGTGAAGGGTCAAATAGCGGTTGTTCTAATTATAATTATAAATTTTATTATTGTCGGGATGCTGGAAATGAAACGACGGCTGATGACTTGCCGGCAATTAACAATCAACCAGTAATCCGTGGTAACAGTGGCAGCTTAGTCTGCTCTGTCGATAATTCTGATTGTAGCAGTTTGAATTCCCCTTGCGGACCAGATAATAATAATGACGGGTCAAGAGATGGTTTCTGTGTCTGGAACGTCTTAAAGGAATCATATTTTTTCCGAGAAGAAGTACCGACTGGCGCGATTATCAGCGGTTTAAATGATAATAAGAGCGGCGGTTCGGTCACCATTAATATGAAGGCTAATGGTTCGCCGGAATATTTTAAAATTTATTATCTTCCTTCTGGACAAGGGGCAACTATATATAGCAAGCTCCTAAAGAATGATTCAAATAAATGTTATCAAAGCACTTATAATGGGAACAGTTATTCTTTCTGCACGGAGCAAATAGACGGATTGATTGATAACCGCGCTTATATATTCCAGATATCGGCCATCTCCAGCAATGGCGCGGAAAGTTCCTTGTCTCCGGAAAAAACAATAACGCCAACTGATCAGATTGCTCCTAACAAGATAGTGAATTCCGTTGTTGTAGCTAGAATATTTCCTGCCAGTTCGACTCTTTGGATAAAATGGGATGCTGTTCCCGGTGCCACCTCCTACCGTTTATATAGCGGTTTTGCTCCAGGGGTTTACGGAGAATATCACGAAACTAACCGTAATAGTATAGATTTTAAGTTGTCTGATATACGTTCTGGCCATAATTATTTTGAGATTACCGCTTTAGACGCTAGCGGCAATGAAAGTCAGAAAGGAGTTCCGCAGATGCGATATTCCAATAATTATCCGACAGGAATGGAAGTCGTTATCGGGCAAAATGCAAAAAGTTATTTTTCTTATGATAATAAGTATTGGTATGCCGGATTTAGTTTTACAAATGAAGAGTGCTTATTTGCCGCTAATAGCATTAATGGGCAAGTTGACTGTGAGGCTGCTATAGATGAATCTTTGAAGACCTGGCAAAAGGGAAAACTCCTTTATTCTGGAAGCAGACATTACTGTTCAAATCAGGCCTGTCCTGACGCCTCAAGCAACAGGAACGCTTGTTCAATCGGGAATAATACTATTCAGTGTTATCGACATGATTAAAAAATCTTATGCCAAAAAGTAATTTAGTAAACAGAGTTTTTTTAATAGCCGTTGTTTTTTTCTTATTTTTAATTTCGATTCCGGTTTTGGCCGAGCAGGGGGCTGATAGTAGTGACGCCATTGCTGTTAGGGTTTTACCAAACCCCAATCATTACAGTATTTATCAGTGGTATTCAGCTCAAGGTTTTAGCGGTTCGCCCCAGTCTTTGACTGTTGATGGCTATGAGGCTATCCGTGATGGACGCTCGGTTTATGTTAACGCGGCTAATATTGAGTTAAGAGCGGGAGAAGGGCCGGTTAAAAAAAATATCTATACTAATATTTATTTGATTTCGTATAATCAAGAATCGTCCGGTAAAACCGTTGATATTTTGGGTCAGATAATTTCCCACTGGAAATTTAATTCAAATATACCGGCGGAGAGCACCCAACCCACCTGTGCTATTTCCTCGTCTAATTGTTCTTCTGATGCTGATTGCGGCAATGAATCTTATTGTGAAACCAGCGGCAGGGAAGCCAACTCTTGTAAATTAAGACAGCCAAAAAATTGTTCTATTGATCAAGATTGTCCATCGGGGTATTTTTGCAACAGCTTAAAATCAAAAATAATCCGTGATATCAAGCGTTTGGGGTATTCCCAGGCTATAAAAAATTCTTTGGATTCTTACCGTGATAATTATGATAATTACCCTAGTTTAAGTGCCGGAACCTATCTTGCTGGACGTGCTTTGTCTGTCTGGCCAAGTTGGTCGAGCGGTTTTTTGTCGCCTATAGGCGTAGCGCAGGATATCGTTGATCCGATAAATCGTTTAGGTGCTTGTCCTGGTTATGATCCCTATACTTGTTGGGATAATGTCAACAGGAGTTTTGCTGGTTTTTCTAACGGTGCTTTTTATTTGCCGGCTGGTAGCTATGCCACCTCTTATTTTTCTGCTGACGGAAAATCGTACAGTCTGTGTTCGGTTATGGAAACTGATGATACTGCCTATGCTTTTAATCCGCCCAATGACTATAGTATGAGTTGTCCAGTTGGGGTTTTTTCTGGCGGCAATGTCGTTAATAACGCCCCTAAATTAATCGGCAGTAATCTTAAGGGGCAGACGGGGCGTGAGTTTGTTGGTTATATAAAGGTTGACGATGAAGATGGCGACCAGCTTTCTTGGAATATTCAATGGAGCGGTGCTTCTTGGGGAAAAGATTTGCCGGTTTTGCAAGATACCAGTGATCCTTATCAAAAAAAGGTTTACGCGCCAGCCGCTGGTAATGCCGGTTCTTATCTTATTCTTTTGACCGTTGATGATGGTCGGGGCGGCAAACTAGAAACTAAGATACCTCTTTCAGTTTTTACTACTTTGCCAACTATTGAGGCTGATAACTATAATTACACCCTGGATTTAAATAATAATTTTGTTTACTCTTTCTATTTTTCTAGCGATAATTTAAATTTACCAGCCAGTTCTTATACTTTTGCTAAGATTTCTGGGCCGGTCGGTTTAGATCCGCTTCAAGGCTTAAGCAAGACGCTGGCCAGTGTTAGCACTAATAAGTATAAGGTGGAGTATAAAGGAGTTTTAGCTAACGCATCTAATTATCAGGCCAGCCAATCTTTTGTTTATCAAATAAAAGTTACAGACAAAAGCGGCAACTTTACTAGCCAGGACGTTAACATAACAGTTAACGTTGTTACGCCGCAACTAACTTTAAGCTGCCCGGCTAGCGTCCGTTTAAACAATCCCTATTCTTGCCAATTAGGAGAAGCAACAGCTAATTTTACTGTTTCTGGTTTACCAGCCGGTTTGCTTTATGGTAACGGCTTGATTTCTGGTTCGCCAACGACGGCTGGCAATTCGACAATCAGTGTCCGTTTAACTAATACCTATGGTAGTTATGTTGATGCTAGTTTTGCTTTGAAGGTTAATACTTATTGCGGTGATGGTATAAAACAGGCGCCGAATAGTGAGGCCAAGGGAGGAGCATCCAATAATGGTCAAGAAAGTTGCGATGGCAATGATGGCATAACTTCTGATCCCGCCCAAAGCAGTGTTAGTCGTCAATATGCTTGCAGTACTCCAGCAGGGGCAATTACGCCTTATCCAATAACAACCACTGATTATTGCGTTTTCCCTTCAGTAAATAATGGCGGCGGTTATTGTGGCGACGGTTTTTGTACTAGCCAGGAAAACTGTTCAAGCTGTGAAAGCGATTGTGGCAAGTGTCAGGTGGTTATTAGTGGAAAAATTTTAAATTACCCTAATTATGTACAAGGACAATTAGCGCAGTCGCCAGTCGGGTTTGCTACTTGTCGGGTAATTAATAGCCAAGGGGAAACAGTTGCCAATACTACGGCTAATAATTATGGTGAATATTCCATGTTAATCGAAGGTCGATACATCTTGCCTCCGTATAATTATAAATTAGTTTGTTCGGCAAACAATTACTCAGAGACTAAAGAGCCGTTTGTTCCCGATAAAAGCAAGACAATCAATGTTCGTCTTTTTGGTAATCAATTACTTGATGATTCTCGTGGGGCAGCTGATTATAAAATATTATTGGTTAATTCTGCATACTCCAATAACATCAACATCTCTTCTTACTTGCTTCAAGAGCCTTTTTTTGTAAATAATGCCCCTAGTTATTTGGATAGTTTTGACAGTGATTCATTTGAAGGATCAACAGAGCTCGCGGGTGCCTCCGGTGTTTATTTAACAGTGCTTCCTGTCAATAGATTGTATGGCACCAGCACATACTTGCCGAAAATGTTTTTTGATAATACTACTAATAACACCAGAACAATAGCCGCCGCTATTGATAGCCCCAGTACTTATAGCAGCCTGCAAAGTTTTCGTCTTTGGCAGCCAATGTTTAATCGGTCGTATTCTTATAAAATCTGGGTTGAAAATAATGATGCCAAAAATCTTGAAGTTTTTCTTTATGGTAAAGATGGCCAGTTAATAAAGTCTTTTTCTGGCTGTAATTTGAGCGGTAATCTTTGGACGCCATTTACTATAGGCGCTGATAATTCTTTGACATTTAGCGGTCAATGCGATAACGGTGCCATTCCAGATAATGGCCAAATTCAGAACGAAAAGGACGAGAAAAAGGAAGACAAAAAAGCAGAGAATGGAGTTACTAGTTTATAATAAAATTATAAAATCTTATGAAATTAAAATTTTCATTTAGGACTTTAAATGATAAGCAACTAGCGATTCTACTAGTAATTTCTTTTCTTGTTTTATTGACCTTGGTTTTGGCGGTTTATTATCAAACTAAATCAAAAAAAATTAATAGTCCGGCTTTAAATGATGTCGGTGCTGAACAAAATTTAGTAAATGATAAGACGGAAGTTTTAGACCATCCAGAATTTATGGAAGATAGTGAGAAGGAAAGTTTCAGTGTCTCCAAGGATTTAAAGATACAGATAATTAAAAGAGGGGCGGACGGAAAAACGGAAGTTTATAAGATAATTAAAGATGATTCAGAGATTATTGCTGATCCTAGGGAGATAAAAGCAATACAGCCAATCAGCGCTTATTAACAGAGCGCTAGCCATAAATTGGATAATCGTTTATAATTTTAGATATAAATACTAAAAATTATGTTCAATGATTTGAATGGGCAAAATAACAACGCCGCCAATAAAGTCGACGATATCTTTGCCGAAACCGATAAAACAACAAACGCGCCATATCCGCCATTAAGCGCTTCTCCGGCAAACAACCCGGAAATAGAAACTAGCCGGGTTGGTTTAGTTTCTGGCAATGATGGTGAAAAAAACGATAGCTCTAAAAATCGTTGGTTGAAAATAGCTTTGATTGTTATTGTTGTTATAATTATTATTCTTGGAGCTTATTTGGTTTATGCCAAGGTTTTTTCTGGCCAAACAGCAAATGAACAATTGCTCAGCAATACCGTCGATAAGACCACGGAAACTGAAACCGTTAATAAGACGGCCGGAACATTCGTTGAGCCGGCTTCCAAGAAGAAGGCTGATGATCTTGGTGAAACAACAAGTAGTAATACCCCAGAAGAAATTACTTCTGAAAATCAGTCAGCAGTTAGTGCTGTTGACGGACAGGTGGCAAATAGCGAAGAAGGTCTACCAGCGACCCCAGAAGCAATGGCTGATGGCGGATCCTTAAGCGCTGATAGCGACAACGATGGGTTATTAGATTCTTTGGAGAAAACCATCGGCACTAATATAAATGTCATTGATACGGATAATGACGGACTTAGCGATTATGAGGAAGTTGAAGTTTATCATACGAATCCTTTGAACGCCGATAGCGACGGTGATACTTATGCCGACGGCGAAGAGGTAAAAAATGGATACGATCCGAACGGCCCGGGAAAATTGGCTAGATAGTTTTAATATATTTGATAGCATGCCTGTCTTTACTGATAATAAAAATCAGGCAGCCAGCAGTCACCAAAAAATAGCAAACCAGAAGAATTCTAGATTATCCCTCAGACTGCACACTATGCCACAAAGCGATGATAGCCATTTTAAAAAATGGCTATTTTTGGCATTGTCGGCCTTCCTGCTCATGGCTATTTTGGTTATCTTGATATTTTGGGAATAAAACCGAAAAATATGTTCGGAAAAAATAAAAAAGAAAAAGAACCGGAAATAAAAGAAGAGGGCCCAATAGACATTATCGTCCATAATATGCCCAGCGCTACACCGGTTGTTTCTAAAAACAATTCTCCAATACAAGCAGGGGGTTTTTATGTGTCCCAACAGAATAGCGGAGATAATCATTTTAAGGCAGGTTTGATTATAGTTTTTTTAGGTATTCTAACGGTATTGGTTTTACTGTATCTCGGTTATCGTTTTATGATTATGCCGATTATTGATAATCAAAATAAGACTGTTGTCATAAGTCAGCCAAGCATAATCGAAAAAGAAAACCCTGATACTGAAAATAACGCAGATATTCTTTCTTTGAAGGCCGCCACTTCCACTCAATTAAAAGAGACTGAAGAAAAAGAGTTGCTAATAGATACTGCCACTACTAGTCAGGAAGTCACGAGCGGAGAAGAAACAACAACGCCAACTAGTACCGAAGAAGTGCTTAGCAACCCCTTGGTCGATAGCGATGGCGATGGTCTTTATGACCAAGAAGAATCTGTCGTCGGTAGCGACCCTCTATTAATTGATACGGACGGCGATGTTTACAATGATTATGAGGAGGTAAAAAATGGTTACGATCCAGTAGGCAAAGATCCTCTGGCGGGCAGCCAGTATTTCACTTCCTATGATAATAACACTTTTTATTACGGATTCTATCTGCCGAGTTCTTGGCCGGTAAAATCTTTGGCTGGCGACTCAACTACGATAATAGATTTACCTGATTCTTCCTTGATTCAGATATCAGCCCAGGAGAATGTTGGTGAAGAAACTATATTAGCCTGGTATAATTATGCCTTCCCCAATGATACGGTTACTTATGACCGGCTCTTAAAAGGTAAGGATTGGGAGGGGATAAAAAGCGCTAACGGCCAAAATATTTATTTAACTGATGAAAGGCGCAGCGAAATATTAATAATTTCCTATGTTTCCGCCGATGGCCGTTTGCCGGCTTATCCTAATATTTTCAACTTTATCGTCTCCTCTTTGTCATTCCTTACTTACGATTAAAAACCTAAATGCTTCTAAAAAATCCTCTTTTTAAGAGGATTTTTTTTGTGTCTGGCCGATTATTTTATCGATTAATCCGTATTTTAGAGCTTCGCTGGCATCCATATAATTATCGCGGTCACTGTCTTTTTCAATGGTGCTTATCTTTTGACCGCTATGGAGAGCCAATATCTTATTCATTCGGTCTTTTATTTTTAGTATGTGTTCAGCTCTAATTTTGATGTCGGAAGCTTGACCTTCAGCGCCGCCCATCACTTGATGTATCATTATTTCGCTATTAGGTAAGGCAAAACGCTTGCCTTTTTTTCCGGCCGCCAGTATTACTGACGCCATCGAAGCGGCTAGACCGACGCAGATAGTGGAAACATCAGCGCGGATATATTGCATAGTGTCGTATATAGCTAAACCGGCGCTGACTGAGCCGCCTGGGGAATTTATGTAGAATTTGATGTCCTGGTCTTTGTTTTCAGCGTCTAGAAAGAGTAATTGAGCAATAACTATATTTGCTACGTGGTCGTCTATCGCTTCTCCAAGGAATATTATTCGGTCCTTTAAAAGACGAGAATAAATATCATAAGCTCTTTCGACTTGCCCCTCTTTTTCTATCACGGTTGGTATTAATGGCATATATTGACTTAATTTATGATTTATTTTATTTATTAGTCTTATTGCTAATATATTGTAAATAAAAAATGCTTTTTTGTAAAGAAAGGGCATTTTTTCTCTTGATTTTTATTTAAAGATATTCTAATATTTAGAAAAGTTGAGCTAATATAATAAAATATTTGCCGCCAAAGGCAGATTGAGGAAAAAAATATGTTAATCACTGAAAAGTTTGCCAAATTATCTTCTCGGAAGAAAGCTTGGTTGATACTGGCGATTATCACGATCTTTACGGTCGGCGTCGTCTTAGCGGATGCTGGTAATTACTACAACCGCTTATCAAGGGATTTAGCTTCCAGAACCAACAATGTCATCGTTTTGCCGGAAGTCAAAGAATTACCGTTTAATCTGGGTTTAGATCTCCAGGGCGGTTCACATTTGGTTTATAAGGCCGACGTCGCCAATATCGCTGAAGGTGATAGGGGTAATGCCTTAGAAGCTGTCCGCGATGTTATCGAAAGACGTGTTAACGCTTTTGGCGTTAGCGAGCCGATAGTCCAGACTAATCGCGGTGTTGATGGCGAATATCAGATAGTCGTTGAATTAGCAGGCATCAAGAACGTCGAAGAGGCAATCAAGATGATTGGCGAAACTCCTATTTTGGAATTTAAAGAAGAAGGGGAGAGCGAAGTCAAGACGATAAATGCCACAGGAACAGAGGCGGTTGTCGATTTAGGTGAAGCTTCTGCTTGGAAGAATACGGAATTAACTGGTAAATATTTAAAGCGTGCTAATATTGAATTTAATCAGAATGACGGTTCTCCAGAAGTCTCTTTAGAGTTTAACGATGAGGGTTCTAAGCTTTTTGAAGAAATAACCGCTAGAAACATCGGAAGACCGGTAGCTATCTTCCTTGATGGTTATCCTATAAGCATTCCGACAGTTCAAGATAAAATTACTGGAGGAAAAGCTTCTATTTCTGGAAAATTCAATGTTGATGAAGCTAAACTTTTAGTCAAACGTCTTAATTCCGGTGCTTTGCCGGTCGCTATTTCCCTTATTTCTCAGAAGACTGTTGAGGCTAGTCTTGGTGCTAAGGCTATTGATAATAGTTTGACCGCCGGTTTATTCGGTTTACTTCTTGTTTCTTTGTTCATGATAGCTTATTACCGCTTGCCGGGCTTACTTTCGGTCATATCTTTATTGGTGTACGGGTCTAGTGTTTTAGCAATGTTTAAATCTTTGCCGGTTTGGTTGGCCGTTGTTATGGTTGCTATTATTATTTCCTTGATATTCTATACGTTCAATGAAATGAAGATATTTAGCGGTTCACTGGCAATGCTTTTCAGTTTGATTGGCTTGCTTCTGTTCTTCTACGCTATTAATTCTGTAACCTTATCGCTTTCTGGCATAGCGGGTTTAATCCTGTCTATCGGCATGGCGGTTGATGCCAATATTTTAATCTTTTCCCGCATGCGCGAAGAGTTAAAGGCTGGAAAAAGTGTCCATCAGGCTGTCGATGATGGTTTCCGCCGCGCTTGGCCGTCTATTCGTGATGGTAATATTTCAACCATTATCACTTGTTTTATTTTGATGTTCTTCGGTACCTCGGCTGTCCAGGGTTTCGGCACTACCTTATTTATCGGTATAGCTATTTCCTTATTCAGCGCCATTGTCGTTACTCGCACCCTATCTATAATCGTCCTTGGCCAGTGGTTGGAAAAGAAGTCTTGGTTAGTTGGTCCGAAAATGAAGAGTGATAGCGCCAAATAATAAGAATAAATCTATGACTTATCGAATTATAAAAAAAAGAAAATTTTTTCTAGCCATTGCCGCCTCCGCCATGCTAGCCTCTATCGTTTTTCTTTCCCTTTGGGGATTGAATTTCGGAGTGGATTTTAAAGGCGGCAGCTTATTAGAAGCGGAATTCTCCGGCTATCAGCCAAGCATTGCTGAAATACAAGCCGCCTTGGCTGGCGATGTTAACAATTTAGTTGTACAGCCGACCAATGATTCTGTTATCTTACGTTTCCGTGAAGACAGCGAAGAAGCTCATCAGGCCGTAGTTGCTAGCCTTAAAGAAATCATAAAAGATAAAGAAGGAGTTTCTTTTAAGGAGTTGCAGTTTAATTCCGTTGGTCCTTCTATTGGTAAAGAGTTACAGCGTACATCTTTCAATTCCATCCTTATCGTCTTGATAATGATTATCACCTATATCTCGTTTGCCTTTAGA
>CAYPAS010000022.1:0-11831 GCA_964408785.1 uncultured Gammaproteobacteria bacterium
CCAGAAATCAGAAACAACTCTAAACAATGAAGTGATAAAAAATGCTGCTGCTTATAGAAATTCAAATCATCAAGAAACCGAAAGCAGGAGTTTTTCTAATCCCCACGGCCTGAATCCTCGTTATGTCTTTGAAAATTTTATCGTCGGCCGCGGCAATGAATTAGCCCACGCCGCTTGTTTAGCGGTCGTTAATAACCTCGGCAAAGCCTATAACCCTCTTTTTATCTATGGCGGCGTCGGTCTAGGCAAAACTCATTTACTACAAGCGATTGGCAATGAAGTGGCCAAAAGAACTGACAAAATACTATACGTTACCAGTGAAAAGTTTACCAACAACTACATACAGTCGGTAAAAGGCGGGCATGCTAAAGAATTCAAAAACCTTTACCGCAACGTTGATCTATTATTAGTCGATGACGTTCAGTTTATGGGAGGAAAAGATGGTACCCAGGAAGAGTTTTTTCATACTTTTAATGAATTACAACAAAACGATAAACAAATAGTCCTGACTTCCGACCGACCACCAAAAGCAATACCGGCTATTGAAAGCCGTTTAATAAGCCGTTTTGAATCAGGTATGGTTGCCGATGTCGGTAAACCAGACATTGAAACCAAAATAGCTATTCTGGAAAAAAAGTCGATTGAAAAAGGCTTTCCTTTAGACAGGGAAATACTTTCTTATATAGCCGACCACGTCCAAAATAACATCCGTGAATTAGAGGGTGCCCTAAATAAGGTAATAGTTTCCCACCAATTCAAATCAATATCACCTAACGTTGATAGCGTTAAGGAGGTTTTAAGTGATTATGTGTCAAGCATCCAAATAAAATCCCTATCACCAAAAGAGGTTATCGATGCTACCGCCAAATTCTACAATATCAACGCCAAAGAATTGACTGGTAATAGCCGGAAAAAAGAATTGGTTTGGCCTAGACAGATTGCTATCTATTTAATAAGAGAAGAGATAGGAACTTCCTACCCAGCTATCGGCGTTGAAATGGGGGGCCGCGATCACACCACCGCCATGCATTCCTACAATAAAATACAGCAGGAAGTCAAAGAAAAGGGAAACGAAAGAATAAAGCAAGAAATCGCTTCTATTCGCCAACTTTTCAACAATTCTTATTAAAACAATCCAGAGGATAACTTGTTAATAAGCCTGTTTATTCCTAGTTAAATCTTTTGCGTAAAAAGTTGATAAGTGAAGAAGAAAAAAGCTCTAAACAATCAGCAAAGAAAACTCCAACAATACTATCCCCCAGATACAAACAAGAAAAAACAGTATTTACCGCCTTCAGTATTGAAAAAATAAAAAGCTAACAGATTTTTCCACTCCCTTATTATTGTTATTAATTTAATATATTATATATTTATAATTAAATAATATGCAGTTCATCAGCCTCCAGGAAAACTTAAAAAGAAGTTTAAATATAGTTGGACATGCTACTTCAAAAAACATTAACCTCCCTATATTAAATAATATCTTAATAAGAACAGAGAATGGTAATATAACTTTAATAGCCACCAACTTGGAAATAGGCGTAACTAACCAATTAAGAGGTAAGGTGGAAAAAGATGGAGAATTTACTGTCGACTCTAAATTAATCAGCGAATACGTTAATTTGCTTTCCAGTGGTGAAAAAGTTTTAATAGAAAAAGACGGTAATGAATTAAAAGTTGAAAGCGGAAAGTATAAAACCAAAATAAAAGGAGAAGATACTAAAGAATTTCCCTTAATACCCAGCGTAATAAAAGATAAACCATACTCCTGCAAGGCTGATAAATTAAAAGAAGCTTTGAATAGCGTTATATTTGCTGTTTCAAATAGTGAAAATCGCGTAGAGTTGGGCGGTGTGCTCTTTTCTTTTTCTGGTAAAAAATTAAGTTTGGCGGCGACTGACAGCTATCGCTTAGCCGAAAGTATTATTGATATATCTTCTGATAATGAAGATGAGGAAAAAAAAGTGATAGTTCCTGCTAAAACGGCAGCCGAGCTCTTGCGGATAATAAACTCTGTTGATCCGGCCGCCTTTAATGATTCTGGTGAAGTAAAAATTTGTTTATCGGATAATCAAATATTGTTTTCCGTCGACTCGACAGACCTCGTCTCTCGCTTGATAAACGGCCATTACCCGGATTATAAGCAGATCATCCCTAATCACAGTCAGACTAAGGTGAAAGTCGATAAGGGGGAGTTATTAAGGGCAGCTAAAGCAACGGCGCTTTTTTCTAAAGCTGGAGTTAATGACATAACTTTATGTTTTGTTAAGGGAAGAGTCACTGTATCCGCTTATTCTGGGGCTAGTGGTGAGAGTCAGGCGGATGTCGAAGCGGAAATTGAGGGCGATGATAATGAAGTAACTATTAATTATCGATATCTGATAGATGGTCTTAATAATATTTCTGGGGAAATTGCCTGCTTAGAGCTTATTAACAATAATTCTCCTTGCTTGTTAAAATCCATTGAAGACAATGGTTATCTTTATATAGTGATGCCGATAAAACAGTAAAATTTAGTTTATTTAGTTGTAAAAAAACCATCCCCGGTGGGGTGGTTTTTTGTGTTATTTATCTTTCTATTCTATTTTTACATTAATCTGATTGCTGGTAATAATTCCTTCGTTCCAATCGCTCAGATTGGCGAATATTTGGTAATTGCCGCTTGGCGGCTCTTTTTCCCACGTTTCGCTAAGAGATTTTTCTCGGGGATTATTTATGGTTTTAATGGTGTAAAGATTATTATTATCAAGATTTCTGGCCAGTATATCTATTTTATAAACAGAATCAATCTTACCCAGGGATAGGCTTATTCTTAGAGGAAAATTATTTACTGACAAGTTCGCGCCATCCCGCGGCTCGATTATGCTTAAATTGTTTCCTGATTTACCTGGATTATTAGCAATTACTAAATTGAAATCAACCAGAGCTTCACCGCAAGCGCCTTTTTCGTCGCAAACTCTGGCTAACAAGGAATGATAACCGTTGTTTAGGAAAGATATATCTTTTTTGAATTCATTTTCTAAACCATCGTGATTTTCCCAGAGAATTCCATTGATGAAATATTCGGTGTAGGCGATTTTATTCTTTGAAGTGCTTTGGATGTTTATATCTAGCTCATTTTTATCAATCAAGGAATTTTTAGCCGGGGAAATTATGTTAACGCTTGGCGTGTCGATGTTTATCGGCGAAGAACCGTCGCTTGCTTCGTTATTTTTCTTGGCCCAAGCTTCGACTGAAGCTTCCCAATTTTTAAATTGGGGATCATCACCGGGATTTTCTGGGTTTCCGCCTAATGGATTTTCTCTGTTAACATAATACAGGATGCAATGGTGGTTCGGAACTATTTTTTCACTAATCAGTTCGGCGGGTGTTGATGACGAGGCGGGGAGTCCGGTGCTTACATCAACTAAAACAGAGGTTTTAGGGATGATGCCATCTATTATTTCTTTACCAGTTTTGTAGTCATCAGGTGCTTTGAAAGTTTCTATCGGAGTTTTGCCTAAAGCTTTAAGCATAAAGTCGTGCCAGATAGGAGCGGCGACAACACTACCGTCAGCTTTGGCTTTCATTGCTCGGTTGTTATTGTTGCCAACCCAAACACCGGCGACTAGTGATGGTGTGTAACCCACAGTCCAAGCATCGTGGTAATCGTTTGTAGTGCCCGTCTTAGCGGCTACCGGGCGTTCTCCGAGGTTCAGGTAGTTTTTGCTGCTAAAGATGAAGGAGCGGGCCTCGTTGTCGCTTAGGATGCTGTTTATCATTCTAGCTACCTGCGAATCAAGGACTTGGCTGCTTTTAGTTTTTGCTTCTTCTAAAGTCTTACCATCTTTGTCGACAACTTTTAGGATAGAAGTCACTTCACTTACTTGTCCATCGCGAGAGAAGGCGCTGTAGGCATTGACGTGCTCTAGTAATTTAACTTCGGCGCCACCAAGAACAAAGGCTAGGCCGAAACGATTTTTATCGCCGAAAGTGCTGTAACCAAGGTGGCTAGCTAAATTGAGGACATTATCTATACCGGCTAAGTATATCGCCTTGACAGCCGGTATATTCAAAGAACCGGCTAAGGCCTTTCTGATGCTGACTGGGCCATATTCTTGGCCGTTATAATTTTGGGGTATATAGGGTTGGCTGGGATCGGTAGAAAAATCAGTAATCGTATCGTAGAGTATGGTGTCGGGATTATAACCCAAGCCAAAAAGAGTGGCGTAAACTATTGGTTTCATTGATGACCCTGGTTGTCTAGGGCGGGTGGCGATATTTACTTGTCCGTCTATAGAATCATCGAAGAAGTCGCGTGAACCGACCATGGCTAGTATTTGTCCGGTTTTAGGATCAAGAGCTACTAGTGAAGCGTTTTCAGCTCCGTATTTTTCTGGATAATCCTTAGTCCTTTCTTTAATAACTTCTTCGGCAAAAGTTTGTTTGTCTATGTCGAGGGTGGTATAGATTTTTAAACCACCTTGTTCGATGGTTTTTTCTCCGTAACGATCAGCAAGAATGTCTTTGACGTACATGACGAAGTGAGGAGCGATGATGTTGGTATCGGAATTTTTAAATTTCAATTCTTCTTTTTGGGCCGCTTCTTTTTGTTCTTGGCTGATATAACCTTGCTCCTCCATTAAACTAAGAACGTAATCCTTACGGCTGAATAATAAATCTTTGTTAGCGCCATACGGTGAATAACGGCTAGGTGCTTGGATGATAGCCGCTAAAATAGCTGATTCAGCTAAATCAACATCACGGACGCTTTTGCCGAAATATTTTTGGCTAGCCGCCTCGACGCCGTAAGCATTGGAACCATAAGGGATTTCGTTAAGATACATCTGCAGGATTTCATCTTTGGAGAATTTTTGTTCTAGACGATAGGAGAGGACTAATTCCTTGATTTTTCTCGTGATTCTTTTTTCTGGGGTTAGGACGGCATTTTTAATGAATTGCTGGGTCAAGGTTGAGCCGCCGGCACTGCGGTTGAAAATAACATTAGTGATTGAAGTTCTAAACATCGCCCAGATGCTGAAGCCGCCGTGCTTGTAATAATTTTTATCCTCAATGGCAATAGTCGCCTGCTTTACGTAATCAGGAATTTCCGTTAAAGATATCAGAGTGCGTTTCTGCTCACCGCTTATTTCGTAAAGGATGTGTTCGCCGCTACGATCATAGATCTTGGTGCTTTGAGCAATCTCTCTTTCTATTAATTGGTTAGGATTAGGCAAGTCTCTGGTTAAGAAGGCGACGTAGGCAAAAGCGAAGACGGCCGCGGCGACCGTGAAATAAATGGCCGCTTTTATCAATTTTTTCTTGATATCCGGTCGGTTTTTTAAACTGTTTACCCGCATGCGCTTTATTTGTTTGTTTTCTTTCCAGGAGGCGCTCCTTCTTTGTTTAAGCTGTGGTATTGGCATATTCATTAATTAATATAGTTATTATAACATAATTGATATATAATAAAATTGAAATAAATATCAGCTTATGAAGATTATTGAAAGTCTGGATAATCAAACAATCAAAGACGTTGTTAAATTATTCGATAAACCGCGTTTTCGTCAAGAAAGCGGCCTTTTTGCGGTGGATGGCTTAAGGGAAATATCTTTTGCCCTGGCTTCTTCTTGGCAAGTGGAAAAAATATTCTATTGTCCGGAAATAGCTGATAAATTGCCGGATAATTTAAGCTTTTTTAGCGACCGTTTGATAGAATGTCGGGAAAATGTTTTTCGAAAAATGTCTTATAAGGATAATCCTGACGGATTTTTGGCGGTTTTTAAGATGAGAAAAGAAGATTTTTCTCAGGCGAACTTAGGTGCTTTGCCAGTACTCGTTTTAGAGAGTATAGAAAAACCAGGAAATATCGGAGCGGTATTAAGGACGGCTTACGCGGCTGGCATTAAAACTATTTTGCTTTGCGGCCAAGGTGCTTATCTTTATAACCCTAATGTTATTAGGGCGAGTGAAGGTTATATTTTTGGTTTATCAATATTTTCGGCAAGTAATGAAGATATTTATCAACGCTTGAAGGAGGAAAAATTTAAAATATTAGCTGCCGCTACTTCGGGGAATAAGGAGTATTATAAAGCGGATTTAAAAGGCGCGGTAGCTATTGTTTTAGGATCAGAAGCCGACGGACTAAGCGATTTTTGGTTAGAAAAAGCCGACGAACTATTGAGGATTCCCATGATTGCCGGTGTTGATTCCTTGAATATTTCAGTTTCAGCCGCTATTATGATTTATGAAGCTAGGCGGCAATCCGGAACTTTTTAAGTAATTGACAATATAAAACAATTTTATTAATATAAGCAATAATTGCTGATTAGCTAATTGCGCGCCCGTAGTTCAATGGATAGAACACCAGCCTTCTAAGCTGGTTATGAGGGTTCGATTCCCCCCGGGCGTACGTTTGCTCTTATGGTGCCTATGGTTTAATGGTAGAACGGCGGGTTGTGGTCCCGCTAGCCTGGGTTCGATTCCCAGTAGGCACCCAAATAAAAACACTCAAGCAAATGCTTGAGTGTTTTGTTGCTAACCTATTATTTTTTATCGATTATTTTATCAACATCTTCCTTCGGTAGCGGCTTGGTGCAGAAGAACCAATCGTGGCAAGTCATATTTTCCTTGCCTTCCATGCGATCTTTGGCCACGCCGCAAGAACCAGCGGTTGGAACAATAACATCATCCCCGGGGCGCCAATCGGCAGGCAGGGCGACAGAATAGGCGTCAGCAGTCTGTAATCCGACCAAGACGCGGTATAATTCATCAAAATTTCTCCCCAAACTTAAAGGATAATAGATGATGGCGCGGATAATTCCTTTTGGATCAATAAAGAAAACCGCTCTAACCGCTTTAGTGCTACTTTCTCCTGGCTGTATCATGCCGTATTTTTTAGCCACCTCCATGCTAATGTCTTCAATAAGCGGGAATTTAACCTCAACATCCTTCATTCCTTTGTATTCGATTTTTTCTTTTATCGTCCTTAGCCAAGCGATGTGACTATAAAGTCCATCGACCGACAAACCGACTAGTTGGCAATTAGCTTTTTTGAATTTTTCTTCCAAGCTGGCGAAAGTCATGAATTCCGAAGTGCAAACAGGCGTAAAATCAGCGGGGTGGCTGAATAGTATAGTCCAATTACCTTCGTATTGCTTAGGGAAATCAATTTCTCCTTGAGTGGTAACCGCCTTGAAAGATGGCGCTTTGTCGCCGATTCGCGGCATGGTTTGAATTGTTTCGTTGTTTATTTCTGATTTTTCCATAAATTTATTATTTAATTTTTTTTAAACAATCTTTGCAAACACCTTCTATCGACAGGCTGGCGTTCAAGACTTTTCCAAATTTTTTTAAGATTTTAGAATCAAATTTTTTTAAGATATCGTTGTCAAAATCAAAAACTCGGCCGCATTTGAGGCAGAAAAAATGGTGATGATCTTTAGTCACTGAATCATAGCGCTTGGCTTTACCTCGGCCGCTTATTTCTTTGATTAAACCTTTTTGGGAAAAAGACGCCATGGTCCGATTAACTGTATCAAATGATAGGGAGGGGTTGGCGGGTTTTAGTTCCTGGTAAACATCAGTAGCACTTGGGTGTTGGCGATTTCCTGTCAAGAAAGTATATATAATCTGCCTTTGCGGCGTTAGTTTCATGGCATTTTTTCGGAAAAAGTCTTGATTGTCGATTTGTTGTTTGTTCATAATAATTATTATATAGGAATAATTACTATTTGTAAATAGTTATTTAAAAACAGGCATAAAGCCTGTTTAATTTATCGCGATAATCACTGTTTCTTGGTTAATTTTTATTTCTCCAAGTCTCGTTAGTTTTTTTTGTAATTTTTGTCCATTTTTTATCAGGCAGATTTTTTTATTATTTTCTTCTGCCGATTCTTCGTCAAAAATTATTATCAGATTATCGCTTTTTTCAGTGAAGCCGATTTTTTTATATTTTTTCGGACAAGAAACATTGAAAACAGCAGGGTAATTTTGGGGTATTTTGAGTTCAATTTTTTTCACTATTTTTCTCCTTTTAATGTACCGCTACACTATAACAAATATTAAATATATTACAAAATAAAAGCCGCTAGTTGCGGCTTTTCTCAAAAAAATTTTTTTATACTGTCTTTTGGTATTTTTACGCTTGCAAAAGCGTTTAATACCCCGGTTTTATTCTCAGAAGAGCAGCAAGACCTTATTAGGTCTTCTGAAGTTTTAAAGTATCTAGTCACTCGGACGCCCTCATTTTTTAAGGCATCTTGGATATGACCGAAACACATTATTGTTTCTTCGTTTTCTGGTCCGCTATGAATAAACACATTTGAGAAATTTTTTGTTATACGTCCTTTGCATATTGGGCATATCAAAAAATCAACGTCGACAGTATTGCTTTTCTTCATTTTTTCTCCGGATTTTTTAAATGACACTGCTATATTAGGTATTATTAGATATTTTGTCAATATTTTGTTTTAGTGCTATAATTCAAACAAATATTTAATAATAAAATTATGAACAAGAGATCAGAAGCCGCAAAAGAGCAGTTTAAAGTTTACGGCAACGAAGTTTTACAAAAAGTAAAAGAACTTATCAAGGAGGGTAATGTCCAGCGCATTATCATCAAGAACGAAAAAGGCAAGGTGATGATGGAAATCCCGGTTACCTTTGCCGTTGTCGGTACGGTTTTTGCTCCAGTTTTAGCCGCTGTCGGCGCGTTAGCCGCTCTGCTTAACAAGTGCACTATCGAAGTCGAAAGAAAGAAGAAATAAAATAATATTTACGGTTTCAAAAAACGCCCTTACGGGCGTTTTTTCTATTCTCCTTTTATCAGCCTGATTATTTCCGCGGTTTTTTCTTTTTGTTTTTCTTGGCTAATCGCTTCTAGGTTTAAGCGCAATTTAGCTTCGGTATTGGAGGCTCTGACGTTAAACCAGAAATCAGGATATTCAACGCTTAAACCGTCTAGTCGGCTTATTTTTCCATCGTTATATTTTTCGGCTAATGATTTTAGAGCCGCTTCCTTGTCGGCAATTTCCAGGTTTATTTCTCCGGAATGAAAGTATTTTTTATAAGCTTCGATATATTCCGATATTTTTTTATTTTCTTTAGCAAAAGAGTTGATCAGTCTAGAAATCATTACAGCCGGATATTCAAAACAGCCAGCTGGTCCCTGCCAGTAGAAGTGTCCGGAAGATTCGCCGGCAAAATAAATATTTTCTGAAATCATCTGTTCTTTGATAAGCGAGTGGCCAACTTTAGTCATAACGGCTTGTCCACCATTTTCTTTTATCAAATCAACACTGATTTTTCCTGGACGGACATCATAGCCGATTTTGGCGCCCGGTTTATCTTTTAAGAATTCTCGCGCCAATAAGCCGCGGATTATGGCTGCTTCTATGGTTTGTCCCTTTTCATCAACAAAGAATATCCGGTCGCCGTCGCCGTCGGTGGCGATACCTAGGTCGGCTTTTTCAGCGATAACCGCCGCTTGCAGTTGTTTAAGATTTTCTTCTTTTAATGGATCAGCTTCATGTGCCGGAAAACGGCCGTCAAGCTCCTGATTAATGGCAACGAATTCAAGATTCATTTTTTCAAGCAGGGGATATACATATGCCGCTCCCATGCCGTTAGCGGTATCGACTACTATTTTTAGTTTTTTTTCTAAAGAGCCGACATGAGAAAGGGCTAGGCTTATTTCCGGGTCAACGCTCCATGGCTGGCTAATTATTTTGCCGCTATTTGGGGTGTCTGTTTTTTCAGCAATTATTTTTTGCAATTCCTTTAAGCCGTTTTCGCCGCTTATTGGTTTGGAATTTTTTCTTACCAATTTAAAGCCATTCCATTCTCCTGGGTTGTGCGAAGCGGAAATCATTAATCCGCCGTCATAAGAATCTTGGCCGACAGCAAAATAAAGAGAAGGAGTGGAAATGATTCCTAAATCATAAGCCACGGCGCCGCCAGCCGCTAAACCGGCGAGCAGGCGCTTTTTGATTGCCGGAGAAGACAAACGCATATCACTGCCAACGGCAATTTTAAAAATTTCTTCTTTCTTTCCTTCTGATTGGCAAAGTTTCACGAAAGCCAAGCCTAATTCATAAGCGAATTCTTCATTAAAGTCTTTTCCAAAAATTCCTCTTATGTCGTAAGCTTTAAAGATTGCGGGATTGAACATAAAGGTGGTTGATAATCGCTCCTAGACCGGTAAGAGTGACAAAAAGATAAAAGACGGGACCGAGTATCGGGAGGGAAAAGACGATATAAGATAATAATAATCCCGCGAAAAGCGGCCAGAATAAAGATTCTTCCGGTTTTTTTAATAGTTTAGAGATTAGCCAGCGGCCGATAAATAAAGCGCTTATTATTTTTCCTAAGTAGAAGAAAATCAAGAAAGCTCCGGCACCGATGAAGGCTAGCGGCAAAGAAACGACGAAAATTGCCAAGACGACGAAAACCGGCATGATAAGCAGAGCGGCGGCCAAACCGATTAATAATTTTTTCCAAGGATTATCATTTAATGAATCAGCAAGTTTGAGGGATAATTTTTTTCCAGGGAAAATCATGATTGAGCCGACGATTAAAGCGGCAATAAAGAAAAGTAATTTTTCTGTCAGCCAGCTTGGTATTGCTTGCGGCGCCTGATCTTTCTTTTGGTGAATTTTTTCGCCAGCAATATTAGCGCCGTTATTAATAGAAGCTTCGTTTTCTGAGCGATATTCAAGATTGCCGTTTATAATCGCGCCGTTAGCTACGATTATTGGTGCCCCATCCTGATAATCAGAGTCTATTTGAACGTTCTTGCCGACTCGGCCAAAAAGTTGTAATTTATTTATCCGACCCTTTAGACCACCCTCAATGGTGGCGCGGCTTTCGACGCTTTCTCCCAAAATATAAGCATCCCAGCCAATATTAGCGTCGTTGGTTAAAATAATATTTTGGCCGATGACGTTTAGATTTCTGGCAACCTTAGAACTGATAGCTACTGATTCGCCAGCGACGCGGATATTGCCGCCAACTTCGCCACTGATAGAAATATCTTGCGAAAGAGCGATGATGTCGCCTTCAACCTGGCCATTGACTACTAGATTTTTACTCATGACTATCAGGTCGCCGCTAATCGTTCCCTCAATGTTGACGTTGTCAGAGACGGCGTATAAATTACCGTCAACTATTTCTTCTCGGCTAACATGGACGGAATTGCTGTCAGAAATTGAAGAAGCGGCTGACAAGGGGAAGACGGGAATTAGCAGCATAACCGCTAACAATCCCAGTTTGGAGAAAAACTTTTTCATAATGATTGTCGTTAGATTGTAAAAAGTGTTATATTATTAGAGATTTCTTTAGTTTAATTATAGTTTAAAAGGATGCGAGAAGCAATAAAAAACATATTCTCTCAAGATTTAGAAGCGCTTAAAAGCCGCGAGGATTTAGAAGTGCTTAAGCGCCGTTTGTGTAAAGAATATGGATTAAAATCGATAAGTAATTCGGAAATATTGGAAGAATATCGCCGCGAAAAGGCTTCTGGTCGTGAATTTCCCGCTAATTTTTTGGCTTTATTGCGTAAACGTTCTATTCGGACGATGTCGGGTATCGCTCCGGTAGCGGTTTTAACTAAGCCTTATCCCTGCCCGGGAAGCTGTGCTTATTGTCCGCACGAAAAAGAGGTTCCTGTTAGCTATCTGTCGAACGAGCCGGCGGTAATGCGCGCTATCCGCTGTTCTTACGATCCTTATCGCCAGACGATTTCCCGTTTGCGTTCTTTGGAGGCTAACGGCCATCAACCGGAAAAGATTGAACTCATCGTTATCGGCGGCACTTGGAGCTACCTGCCGACTAAATATAAATATTGGTTTATT
>CAYPAS010000023.1:0-10978 GCA_964408785.1 uncultured Gammaproteobacteria bacterium
CAATGATAAACGCAATGATTCTTCTGGCGATAAAGAAAATTTCGAAGCGCACTCTGATGGTAAGGCAGTTATTGGTAATTCTTTAAAAAATAAACGGCTGATTATATCTACTAAAGATAAAGTATCCTCTATAGAAAAAGACTTAGCGATAAAACCATTAAGTTCCGTCCCCTTCAGGGAAAGGAGATATGCCTGAACATTAGCTGGCAAGCGGCGGCTTTTTTCTTTGAAATTATTCATAAAACTAAAAAACTAAACATAATAACCATCTCTGAATTCTTTTTCTTTGTCATTTTTTTTTCTCTTCTTTTTTGTTTGTCACTGTCACCTTTAACTTGCTAGATAAATCGTTATCTTTATAAATTCCTCTCTTTAATTCTTCGTTATCAGATTCCATGGCCTTTAAAACGATTTTCTCAACCAAAGAATCATTATTATAATTCTTGGAAAGATTTTTTAATTTACTAAGACTAATCTTTTTAGCTATACTTTCAATGAATTTTTCATTATTATCATTAGCATCTATTTTGCTTAAGGCGGCCGCGGAAGCGCTTTCCACGTATCTTTCAAATTCTTCAATGTTGACCGTTTTATCATCATTAGAAAAAACATCACCAATATTGCCAGTAATTTCTGCATAAAGGTGTGCATAATCACGGGTATTGTCGGTTATTTTTTTGTTATCCAGCGATTTATTGCGCAAGCCGTTTGAAATGGAGTTTCCTATTTTTTTCTTACGAGAAAGATTGCGAATAACATTCTTGAATTCATCTTCTGAAAAATAATCCTTCATTACCTCGATAACATCACCATTCTCGAAAGCAGCTGGATTAATAGACTCTAAATTTATCTTGCCAGTATCAAGACGCTTCTTGAAGGCAGATTTTCCTTCGGGTTTTTTTAAATCATAATGAAGATCCGGTTGCTTCTTATCAACTTCATCAGAAAAATCCTTAGACAAAGTTTTATTCTCCTGCAAATAATATTCTGCATCTTCCAAAGTCTTTTTGTCTTTAAAAGCACCTTTTTTAGCCATCATCATAGCCAGAGCCTTCTTTTCAGTTGCTGAAGAAGTTGTGCTATTAAAGCGTCTATCCATATCGCCGGAACTCAAATCAAGGGCTTCCAATTCTTTCATCTTTTCTTCTATCTTTTTCTTATCAATACTATCGGCAATATTTGCTGATTTAGAATAAGTTTCTTTAGACGTGTCATACCAAGCCGCCCCCATGGCAGTCATTGGCTTAATATTTTCCTTGCCTTTAGAATCCTTTAAAATATTACCTTTATCGTCAACAAAATTACCATCCTCGTTTTTAGTATACTCTTTTCCGTCCGTCCATTTAAGCCTGGCGTTTTCTTTTCCTTTATTTTTTTCATCCTCATAATAATTACGCAAGGCTTCTGAATCCTTATGACTTTCCTCGTCGCCGCGAAGACCGGATTTTATAAGAGATTTAAGTTTGCCCGGCGCCGTAATAGAAGCCATGCCGACGGTTGTAAGCAAACCCTGATTAGAAAAGTTATTAATGTTTTTTCCAGAGATCTTGGAGGACACCTTATCAACTAACGCTCCTAACCCTCTGTCACCCATTTTCAAGCCGGCCTTAGTTGTGTCTTTAGCAAAATCCTTGCCAGCTTTCGCCAACTCTTTGCCTTTCCTTTTCATTGGATCAACGGTTTTTTCTCGAATTTTCTTAGTAGCCTTAACGCGGCCTTCATTTATTCTGGCAATAGCTTTGCCGGCAATGCTGCCGCCGACCCCTCCAAGGCTGGAGGCGATTTTAAGGCCACCCATAAGCATGGCGATAGAAATAGCAAATTTACTTAAAGAAACAACATTCATAGCCTTAGAACCACCATAACTACTACTAAATCGTCCGGCTATTTCCGTATCATTTCCACCGGTTAAACTCATATTTGTTAGTGAAGCCAAAGAAAGCCAAAGGAAAAAAGCCAATACCGGACCGCTTATTAAATTGCTAGTAAATTCACTCCACCATTTTTTAGAGTATGACTGCCCTTGCGGAAAGGAGTTTAAAAGATAAGCTGCCGGAGAAATAACTACATAAATCCAAATCATGACAATGCGGACAATTAACATGGCTAAAATAGCAACCACAGTAACAATAGCAATCAAAAGATAAATAGTTCCAAAAACATAAGCCGCAATAACTGACCAGCCACTTATCGCATCTGATCCATCGGCGATTCTGACAATTTCAGAAATTCCTAATAACTCAGTAAAATTACCACCAGCTGCCTGCTGGAAGGCATTAACGAAAGTAAGCATTACTACCTGAGAAACATCAATTAATAAGCCACAGATCGTCTTAGAATAATTAATAAGAACTGCCATTAAAATCATCTTCGGCAATAATTTTTTATTGTATTTATCGGAAACTGGGACAATGCTACTAAAAGCAATAATCAGCAAAACGACAACAAAAAACATATTACACAAATCGCGGACCATTTTCCAACCAGTTTGGACTACGGGATTATCTAAAAATTCTTGATAACCAGCAACATAAATCAAGGCATTAATAATCAAAAGCAATATTGAACCTAAGGCGCTATTAATACCGCTTAAAATACCGCCAATGACATCCACCGCCCAATCCCAACCACCAGCATTAGTCGGCAAAAAAAACAAGAACAATCCGGTAAAAATAAAAGAAAAAACAAAAAATAATTGCTTCCGCGAAAAAGTTGTTAATAATGACTTTTTTATTTTTAATAATATTTCCGTCATATGCTAAATTATTTTCTATTTACTTAAAACGTTCCAAATCGCCGACCCGACAATAGTGGCTATAAATTCTATCGGATTACTAACGGCATTAACCAATAGAACAATCAGGCTGAAAACGGCGATTATCAATAAAATAGCTAATAAATCTAAAAAGAAAATAGCAACATATTCTAACTTAGATTTTTCGCTAATCTTTCTTTTTAAAACATCCATAGCCGTTCCTTTTTTACCAGTATCCTTGCCAGATCCGTCTGAACCGCCGTTGATATTGTTCTCATGAAGAATACTTAGAGTCCACTCCTCACCCGGCTTACAAAACAACTTCTTATCAAAAACAAAATGGAGAAAAACATGGATATTTATCCAAATAAGCGATAAGCCGAAGCTAGGAATTATATTTAACCAAGCCTCCTTCAGGAGATTAGCCATGGCCTTTCTGGAAGAACTATTATCTGCCTCCTTATCATCTTTTTTCTCATCATCTGACTGATCATCATTATCACTTTGGTCGCGATTAAGCTGTTTTAGAGCCCGCAAGCGCCCAGAGGAAAAATAATCGCCATCATCATCTTCTTCATCATCATAATCAGACAAATAATCTTCAGGGCTATTAGCGTTTTCTTCATCTTCAGAATGTCCCCTATTTAAAAGATTATCATCTAAACCCATAGGAAAATTAATAATTTAAGCTCTGTAAATTCGAAAGAGATGTTACCGACTGAGAACTACCATAAGTTTTCTCGCTCTCACCATATTTAAACCAATTATCGATAATTTTTACCTTAATTTTTCTACCGGAATTACTGTCATTATAATAATGATAAATAACGTGCGGTCGAGAAGCATCCGGTCGGGCACTTTCACCGGTAATCACCTGGCTACTGCCATCGCCCCAATTAATTTCTATACTCTTAAGCGGCTGCTGTTCTTTATCAACATTTGAATTAAATTCTAGACGATAAATACCGCGAGGATAATTAGAAGAAGGGTTAAGAACAGCATTGCTATCACCATAATACAAGTTAATATTAGAAACGATGGGGAAAATTGCACAGAATTCATCTTCTGAACGAGGGTTGTTGGCACAAGTATCCTTAGGAATAGCTGCCACGTCTTTAATAAAAAGATTATTCAAGACATAGTCAGCGTTGTAATACGAGGGCAAATAACCACTTAATTGTAGCGGGGTAGTTTTCCAAATAGGCAAACAAGCTCCTCCGTTTCCGCAAAACTTATCACCAGGCTGTTGAGTTGTTATGCAATAAGTATCAGGGGCATTACTGCAATAACCGAAGCGCAGACAATTAGCGCCTTCGCAGCCATAAGGACGACCGGCAAAATCTGACTCTTGACCGTGCTGCGAGTCCTTAAAATAACTACTTTTCGGCGAGGTCATAGAACCAAAAGGATTATTTGCTATTTCTCTGGTATATCCCTGCAAATTGAGCTGGGGACTGGCAGAACGCCAACGATCAAGGAAAAGCGGGGTAGTAGAAGAATTGTTATTATTAACCCGATCAGCCCAGGCTAAGTTAGAACCGTCATCGGCGACAAGTTTTGATGAAGAAATACATTTTAATCTATAGGGTTCGTGGCCAGATAATCCAATATAATCGTCTTGTTTTATTCCGGGTAAAGACCAGAGAGTACTAGAAGTCCTGCCAGGCTCATAGACCATTACTGGGGGTAGTCCATAATGTTCAGCGGTTTTTTTCTCATTATTTTCGGCAGTGTTATCATCGTATTCATACCAGCCTTCGGGACTCTTGCTGTAATCATTGTCAACATAGGCAGTTAAATACAAAAGTTGATTATTACTATCGACTTTTATAATATTTCTTTCGCCTAAAAAATTAATTGTTTCTGGGCTAATATTTTTTGCTGGCTCAGTGAATATGTAATTTATTTTCTCCGCGCTATCGTTTGAAACTGGTTTTCTTAAAATTGGCTGCCCGGAACCCAATGAATAATCAAAAATATTCCTCTTGTTGATATCGTCTCTGGCTGTTACCCCTGTATGAACTATCCCAACGGCTATATGAATATTGCCTGAGGGTATTGGCAAATACCAAATACCGGTAGCACAATGGGCATGATTATGCACACTCGTATTAAATGATGCCCGTACTGCTATAAACTTATCCTCTTTATTAACTATTAGACTGCTAGTACAAAGTCCTGAATACAACAACGGAACTCCGTTAATGTAAGTGGTCCAGTCATTAGGATAAATCTCTATCTCCCTATTCTCAACCAATTTAAATTTACCATCAGCGGCCGTGCAGAAACTCAAAGGAATGCGGCCGTCATAACCACCGGCTACGTAATTCTCGCCAGCAGAAATCCTGTCAGCCGGATACCAAAGAAGGCAATTAGCCGGATTATATTGGTCATGCTGCAAACAATAACCTTCTAATCCTGATTTTATGGCATTTGATTCTTTCTTCGAACAAGACAAACTATCGGAAGTGGCAAACAAACGACATTCCGCCGCAGCATATTGACCACTACCCATTTCTAATACTGGCTCAATATTAAAATCATCAAAGAACACATATCTCCCCTGATTAGGGACGGTAACATCGGAAGAAGCCACGACCCTGACAGTTTGCGGTGCTAAACTGAATTTATTAACAAAGCGTTTCCAAGAATCGGAAGAAACGAAAAATTCCAAATTTTTGCCAGTCTTAAGATCTTTAAGTACTTTATTTTCAATATCAGTAATCATTATTTTTCCCTGTAATCCAGAATCTTTAGTGCTCGCCAAGTAATTCAAATAATAATCATTATCTTTAGCGCCACTTAAAGAAACTTCTGAGACGACAACCCCGTCATCGCCATTAACCCTAAGATAGGAACTATTATGCGCCGGATAATCAGCCATCGGCTTAGTCGGAGTGGAAACCGGCTCGGAAACTATATCGCTATGGCAGTTCTGACTATTAATACAGTCAAAAGAACTTATATCCTTACCTTCAAAATCTTCATGCAGACCGGCATCATAACCGACTTCGCGCATCTGGTTTACTGGATAATAACCAAGCAAAGAGTAGCCTGTTGAATTCTTGTCAGTTTCGGCATTAAAAGAATGATTCTGTAATCCAGAAGAAGACGGCAGGGCGCTATAATTATCACAAACATTCTGATCATCTAAATGGCGGCATTCGCCAAAAGCATAACAGGTTTTTTCACCAGTTTCCGGATCTTTTATATAAGAAGTACAGTCATACCAACTAGCGCAGACTCTATCCGGCTTAACCTTTATCAAGGAGTTGGCGCTGCATTCGCCAGATTCACCGCAAGGAACTGGCGAACCATTATTGGTCGAAGAAGCGTCATATTTATTTTTAGCGTAACCGCTATAACCGACTATCTTCCTTTCAGAAAAAAGAACACAACCATTATCAAAATTAATTTCCTTGCAGCTAGTTTTATCGATACTCTGCTCTAATTGGTAATTTACCGACAGCTGCTTTATCTCAAAGTCGCGTCCATTAGTGCCGCCACTTAATATAGCAGTCTGGTTATCCAAAGAATTAAAGATTAAAGCCTTTCCACTTGATGGTGTTAAAATCTTAGTTTCTTCTCCATATTTATTATTATCTTCAGAAGCTTCAATAATAAGAGGCTTTACATTACTTAAAAAATTAAGCTTTACTCCATTATTGTCACCAGAAACAAGGACAAAGCGATAAAGCCGGTTCTTCTCTAATTTTATCTCCTGCTCATCGCTTTCAAGAGAAACTGAATTATTCCCCCATTTAACGATTCTATTGCCCCAGCCATAGCCAGCGGAAAAATCCGGATCAACGACAAGATTCGGAGCATATTCCGTAAGCGGATCAATATATTCGGTGCAGCCGGAATAATTGCTATCGCACAAACCCGCCAAGCCATCAGGCACCCTCACCTCAGCGCCGTCACCAATCGTCTTGTAAGGACTAACCTGACAGGGATAATCATTATTATCAACTAAACATCCGCCCGACTGGCAATCATCATTAGAGTAGCAAATATTCTGACCGCTATTTAAACCCTCGCTTTCTTTATCAATGGTTCTGTTGCCATTAAGGTCACAACGCTTAGCGGGAATCATGTACCAAGTTTTGCCGTTACTGCCGCTACGATACTGACAAGTGTTATAGCCAGGGTTCTTAAAGAAAGCCGCACCAGAATTCCAAGATTCACAACCGACATCAGCGGCACGGCAAAGAGAAGAATCATAATAGTCTGGATTATCTATCATATAGACATCCTGCCAAGAAGAAAGATTCTTTAAGCCATCTTTTTTACCGAGATAACTACAGCCTTTACTGCCAGAAGAGCAAAGTTTCTCGTCGTCATAAACGGCATAAATAGCTTCATCGCCAGATACCAGGCGACAGCTATCTTCATCAGAGTCACAAACGCCATTTCCGTTATCATCATTCCAAAGACGGCTCTTATAAGAAGTGTAATTGTGGGTATCAATCATCTGTTCGCAACCAACGGCGGAATCAGCGCACAAAGAACTGAACTGGCGCAAGTTATGACGATTGCCATCACGATCCATATATTGTGAACAACCGAGATTATACTCCGGTCCCTGGTAATTATCGAAAAGATCATAATAACAAGCATTGTCTATCTGGCTGCTGCCTTTTATCAAATAATAACGATCGGTAATCTGATATAAAGCAAAATTATCTAGATATAGATTGCCATCTGATTCAATAGTTAAAAATTCTTTGCTTCCGACTTCATGAGTTAATTCCGGTAAATTAGCCTGATAAAGACGCCATTCATTGCCGCCGGCAATCGTAATATTTCCCGCTGCGTCATTAAAGTATTCCTTTTTATCAGTATCTTGATTCCATAAATAAATTTGTAAATTATTATTAGAAGCGGAACGAGCTAAGAATTTAAGAGAATAAGAAGATCCTTGACTAACCAAATCACTGACATCGATATAGGCCTTGTATTTGAGATAAGCATTGTCAGTTTCTTAGCAAGAGGCGGTTCCTCCACCTTCATAATACAAGGAATGTCCTTCTTTTTCGCTAGAAACTACTGATTGAGAAACACCGCCGGAACAAATCGATGACCAATTATCAAGTCCATCTTCAAAATCACTAATAAACAGGCGGCGAACGTTAGCGCCTTGGTTACCGCTATATTCACGGCAACCATTTTCTGAAGCACGGCAAGATTCGCCTTCACCCGGAATCGCTTGATAGACACAAGCTTGACTATCTTCATTCCAAAGGCCACCGTTCAGACAGACAAAACAATGACTAGAAGACGCCTCCCAATGTTTATCGCTTCCCTGACAAGCCGCCGCCGAAAGAATAGTCTTGTCGATATTCTGACTGCTTAAGCGATAAGGGTGACAGTTATCAGAGCAGCTAATAGTCCTGGTTAAAAGATGATAAGAAATCTGACCGGCAGTATTATAGAACTGGTGGCAATCTGAATTATATCTAGGATCATCGGTCGGTAATGAGAAAATCGCCTCATTACATTCAGCGGCATCGTTGGAAGTAACAACTATCTGCCCGGAGGAGTTTTTCTTTAAATTATAAGATTTGAGCTGAGGGCCGCTTTCTTCGGTTTCCCAGGAATAAAAGACGCCGCAAAGAGAATCATCCGGCTTAATGCACTGCCGCAAGGAAGAATAATATTCCCGGCCTTCGCCGCCAGCGGAGACTTCATCAAGGTTAGTAAATTCATTACAACCGACCGAGGCGGCACTGCACTTCTGGCTATTTTTGGGAATAATATTTTCTGAATCAAGCGAATTAAAATAAGTACCACGCACAACATAGGAATCGTAACCCAAACACTTAGAAGAACAGTAGTCGGAATTAACAGCGCGGGCGGTAACACTGGAATTATCGCCGGCTGAAGTGTAAATATTGCAACCAACCTCTTCTTTGTTACATTTTCTCGCGTAAGAATAACAAGCTGCCGGAGCATTGGTCTTAAAGGAATAATCCTTGGGACTGCTATTAAGATTGCGGTAACAGGAAGATTCCAAATAATCAGGTAAAAGTTTTTCATAAATCCGGCCGCTACCGCTTGGCAAATAAGCATAATTCGAATAATTAGTCGGGAAATTACTAATTTCAAACTTTATATCTTTAACATAATAAACCAGGTCGGTAGCTGATGATTCTCCAATAATACGGAAACTGGGCTCACCAAAAGACCCATCAGCCAAACGAGTAACACTTAAGCGTTGCCAAGAACCCAACTGATTACTAGATTCGACGGCAGTATCGCCAGAACCAATAATAAGAGAAATTTTATCTCCAGACATCAAAAAAACATCAGCGCTTAAGGTATAAGAATAACCGGAAATTAACTGCAGATTCTTAGGCAGCAAAGAATGACTATTATCGGAGTACAAACCGCCATAAACAGTATCAGAATCCGGATCGATATAAAATTTTATAGCCTTACCCTGACCGCCACCCGGTTCACTATTAACATCGACGATAGTAGCCTCCTCTTCCATGGAATTGCCATTCCAATAAATTGGCCAATCATTAAGTTTTCCCTGCTTATCGCGATCTCCAATTTTATCATTAGAAAAACTGGCGCTCATCACTAAATTAGCACCCCAAGTCGGTTTTAGGCGGACAAGTTCGTGGCAAGAAGCATTTTCTCCGCTGCAGGATTTTAGCTGGCTGTTGTAGTAATAAGGGTAAGCATCGCTCCAGCTAATCTTAGACGTCGAGGCGTTATAAGTTCCGCCCCAAGAATATTGAGTACAACCGGCATTATCAGCATTACAATTGCCGTAATCTATAGTATTTTTTAAATAGGAAACATCGGCACCGCGCGAGCTAGTAAACGATTGACAGCTATTATAAATAGCCGGACAAGAATTGGAAGAAAAATTCCAAGTACGTTTTTCGCTATTACAGTAGCCATAGAGCTCGCAAGAACCATCAGAGCGTTCCTTGATGCAAGTCTGATTATCAGCGCAATATCCATCTGCACGACTCAAAGACAAAGAGCTGGGCGTATAATTTTCATCCTTACCGCTGGAAGGAATTATTGATTGGCTGAGAATTTGACTACCGACACCTTCTTTGCGGCAATAATTAAGAGGTGATTTCAAAACCCAATTAGGGTCTATAAGGTTGCGACACCAAGATTGATCAGAGACATTAAAACCGTTGCTGTATTCTTGATAATCATCGCTATCGCTAAAACAGGAAATCAAATCCAAAAGAGTGGCTTGGCGAGGCGAAGAAGATGAAGATATTTTTTGTGCTGCTTCTTCCCAGCCTAAAGGCAAGATACGATATTTACGCAAAATAGAAATATTGCGCAAGGTATAAGCATTTTTATAATTAGATTGTTTATCAGCACTTATCAGCCAAGAGGAATTAAGATAACCGCCATCAATCGCCTCTTTAACTGTTAATTTATTGCTTATTGCTTGAGCAAAACGATCATCGATAACGCATTCATCGGGGCCAGGATTATTTTGATTAAGACAAATAGATAATTTAGCAATAGCATCGTAATCCGCCTGAGTATCAAAACGTAATTGCAGTAAAGAAGTTGTCTGCTTCTGCAGAGACTTCTCGCCGTATTCATAAGAAGGATCCGCTTCGTAAGAAATCGAAGTATTACGCTTAGCACTGGAAGATTTTTCCCCCAAATGACTTAAAAGATTGTTAAGAGAGGCAATATAGAGCTGATTCAAAAAGACATTGGCGGCATCAACTAAAATATCACCGGTAGTTTTTCCTAAAGCTTGCTGACGAATCTCCGAAGCTTCATTCATTCTTCTTTGGGCTTCACCCGGAACCCCCTCTATTTCTCCGGCGATATTCCTGACATCTAGCCAGCCGCCGCTAGTATTATAGCCAGTCTCACCAAGACTGACGCTAGTGGCAATTTTTCCAATCATATCGGAACGAGCCATCATGTAGATACCTAAGTCATTAGCACTGGGATCAAAAATGTTATTAAAAATATTTAAAAAATTTGGATTTTTAAAATCACCATATTTCTTAGATAGATCATCACCCCATTCCTCCCAACTCTTGATCATCTGCGAGGCACTGCAGTTAGGCGCGGCAGGGCGCTGATATTGAACCAAACCCAAACCAATGCGGACCTTAGCTTCAATTGAAGAAGGAGCACAAACATTAAATGATGGTGTGCTTTTTACGGTTCTAGAAGAATCTTTCTTTAAATTAGAAGCACAATCAGTGGCTGTTTTAT
>CAYPAS010000024.1:0-10376 GCA_964408785.1 uncultured Gammaproteobacteria bacterium
CCTTTAAATACCGAAATGATTTGAAATAATAAAAAACCCGCTCTAAGCGGATTTTTTATTTTATATTTAACGAATATTAAGCTATTTTAGTGATTTTTACCGAAGTTTCTAATTGGCGATGACCAACAGTCTTTTTATAGCGGGTCTTGTTCTTATATTTGACAACGAGAACCTTTTCTCCTTTGGCGGTACCTAATATTTCTCCTTCGACTTTTTCACCCAAAGAAGGTTGACCAACTTCAATATTAGCACCATCGGCGATTAAAAGCGTATCAAAAGCGAACTTTTGACCATTTTCAACGGCCAATTTTTCGATTTTAATAGTTTCGCCTTCCTGGACCTTGTACTGTTTGCCACCGGTCTTGATTACTGCGATTTTTGACATATAGGAAATTTTATGTCCAGGACGGCACTACCGCCCAGGATTAGTTAAAAAATTTTACAAAAAATCAGTTGAAAACTGAACAAATAAATAATAACAAATATTTGAAAAATGTCAATAAATAGTCTATAGTAGAAGCATAAATCAATTAAATATAAGCCTTATGCCAAAATTCATCATTAATGGCCAAAAAGAGTTGCACGGTGAAATCAAAGTAAACGGAGCTAAAAATGCCGCTTTAAAAATTATTCCGGCCGCCATCCTTTCTTCCGGAACCATTAAAATAAAGAATTTACCGATTATTGAAGATATTAAAAAATCCTTAGATTTAATAGCTGACCTTGGCGCGGAAGTCGCTTACTCGGGACACGAAGCCAGCATTAACACGGAAAAAATAAATAAAACCGAATTATATTCAAAATTAGCTGATAAATTCCGAACTTCCGTCATGTTCGTCGGCCCGCTTCTGGCTAGATTCGGCCAAGCCTCCTTCCCCCACCCTGGTGGCTGTGTTATCGGCGCTGGCAGCCGACCGATAGATCTTTTTATCGAAGGCTTCCAAGCCTTTGGAGCAACGGTTGAAGTGGAGGATGGCAAATTCTACCATATAAAAGCCAAGCAACTGCAAGCGGCTGATTTCTTTTTTTCAACCATTAGCGTTACCGGCACCGAAAGTTTAATGATGACCGCCTCCCTGATCCCCGGAAAAACGACGCTAAGAAATTGCGCCATGGAACCGGAAATTGAGTCCTTGGCTGAATATCTTAATTCTCAGGGAGCTAAAATCAAGGGCGCCGGCAGTCCGACTATTACTATAGAAGGAGTCGAAAAAATAGATTCTGGAGAATTTTCTATAATTCCCGACAGAATCGAAACCGGCTCTTTTGCTATAATGGCCGCCGCCAGTAATTCCGAGCTCCTAATAAGCGACTGCCAGCCAGAACACGTCCTTAGTTTATTAAATATTTTTGATAAAATCGGAGTGCCCTACGAAAAAGGTACTGATTATCTATTAATAAAAAAGAGAGACAGTATTCTAAAACCCTATAGCATAAAAACTCACGAATACCCAGGCTTCCCAACCGATTTGCAATCACCCTATGCTGTCTTAATGACACAGGCTGAAGGCTTATCAATGATAAATGAAAATATTTATGATAGGCGCCTACTTTGGAGCGATATGCTTTCACAAATGGGGGCTAATATAATTATGTGCGACCCGCATCGCATTGCGGTTAATGGCCCCAGCAAGCTTTATGGCAAAACCTTAATCAGTCCGGATATTAGAGCCGGTATCGCCCTAGTAATAGCGGCCATGATTGCCAAAGGAGAAACCAGAATAGATAATATCTATCAGATAGATCGAGGTTATGAAAAATTAGAAGAACGCTTAAGCTTGATCGGCGCCGATATCCGCCGCGAAGAATAGTCTTATGTCTAAAAAAATTAGGAATTTCATCTTTTTCTCCTTCATCATCCTCTTCGTCGCGGGAACAATAATTATTTCTCTGTACGCTTCCGGTTATAAATTCAACCTTTCTTGGCCACTAAGATTCAATCGGGTATTAATAAAGACCGGAATGATTGCCGTCGACAGCGAACCAGATGGAGCAATTATCTATCTTAACAACGAACCGCAAAAATATTTTTCTCTTAATCCCTGGAAAAAAGACTATTTAGAAACAGCGGCCAAAATTAAAAATATCATACCCGGGGATTATTCTATTACCCTAAAAAAAGATGGTTATTGGCCGGCCAGTAAACGTGTAAGTGTTTTCTCCAACCAAACGACTTTCGCGGAAGATATTAAACTCTTCCCTTCTGATTCGCCGCTCTTAGTAAGCTCTAGTCCAGAAAGTTTATTAAGCATTAGTCCGGATTATTCTTATGTATATTCCCAAGAAAATGCCGCTCTTTTTAGTACTGAAAAAAATGAAGGGGTAAATATTAAAAACGCTACCGATAAAACAGCTTACTGGCTAAAAAATAGCCAGGACATTCTAGTCGGCGGCCGCTTATATCAAAACGACGGTCTCCTAAAAAATGATTACCTAAAACTTATCGGTGAAACAACAAGTAATTGGAAGATAGACGAAAATAGTGATCGCTTATATTTTAAAAACGGCAGTTCTTTGGGGTATCTCCAGCTTCGTTCCTCGGCCAGCGGCGTCTTGATAAAAAATCGGGAAATAATTGATTACGAAACATCGGGAGACAGCGTCTTCGTTGTTTCAAAAGATAATGGCCGGCAAAAAATAGAGCACTACGATAAAAACGGCCAAATTCTAAACGATAATTACGAATTACCATCCATAGGTAATTATCACTTCTGTACTAGCAATGGGAACCATCTTTGCCTTTATGACGAGCGCAACCAAACCCTTTTCCTTTTCTCTAGCGACAACCTGGCTAACAACCAAAAAGACTTGCGCAACATAAAATCATGGCAATGGTTAGATAATGATAATCTGCTTTATAGCAATGGACCGGAAATATATCAGCTTGATTTAGAAAATAACCGCAATGAGTTGGTAGCGCGTTACGGTGAATCAATCAACGATTTGATTTGGTACAAGAAAAAGGATTGCCTGATATTTTCCACCGCCGGCAGTATTAACGTTTTTGACCTAAAGGCCGGCTTAACTACTAAACTAGCCAGTGCCGAAAAAATATATTCACCGGTTATAGACGAAAAAAATGCCACCTTGTATTTCTGGGCTTCCGTTTCCGGACAAGATGGCATTTACAAACTAGGTTTATAGACTGTAATTCATTTTTTATTCTTAGAAGCCAAGGAATCGATTAAAGCCTGTAAATCACTACTTATCTCGCTATCTTTCAAACCGACTTTCAAAGTCGCTTTGATAAAATTAAATTTATTTCCTGTATCCAGCCATTCGCCCTCAATCTTTTTTCCATAGATGAGGGCGTTTTTTTCTAAAAGCAAATCAAAAGCATCAGCCAAACGGATTTCTCCGGATCGCCCCGACTTCATGTCATCTAAGGTCTCTAAAACTTCCGACGTAATCACATACAAACCGACAGCGGCCAGATTAGAGGGTGCTTCTTCCGGCCGCGGTTTTTCCACGAAACGGTTAATGCGATATTCGCCCTTATCAACTTCACGGCCATCGATGACGCCGAATTTATCAACTTCGCTTTTGGCGACTTCTGATAAGCCGACGATTGAGCCGCCGTATTTATTATAAGCTTCTATTATCTGGGAAACTGGAGAAAAACCCGCATCATAAAGAGTATCGCCGAACATTACTAAAACCGGTTCGTCTTTAGCCACCAAGTGCGAAGCACAACGGATAGCATGCCCATCGCCAAGCGGTATCGGCTGACGCACATAAGAAAAGCGGGCAAGATTTTCTATCGCCTTAACCTTCTTAAGCAGGTCGAGCTTATTCTTTTCAACTAAAGTCTTTTCTAATTCAAAAGAATAATCAAAGTGATCCTCTATCGCCCGTTTGCCACGGCCAGTTACGAAAATTATTTCTTCAATTCCGGCATTGACTGCTTCTTCCACTAAATATTGGATAACCGGCTTATCAACCACCATTAACATTTCCTTTGGCTGAGCTTTGGTGGCTGGCAAGAATCTAGTACCAAAACCAGCTACGGGAATAATCGCCTTTTTTATCTTCTTCATATCTTTATTAATTATTATTTTAAGCAATCATTTTGATAATCGGGACGCGCAAATCCCCATTTAATGAAATATTTAAGCCAGGAGGCGATGTGTCGGCGCGCCAAACGATCAAGAAAAATAGCCAAATACCAAGGATGTTTAGCGCTCTGGCGCTGGTGGTCATGAATGATAACGGCTTCAGGATAATAAACAACCCGCCAACCGTTCGACCAGAATTGCCGCGCTAAATCAGTGTCTTCAAAATACATGAAATATCGCTCATCAAAACGAGGTACAAAAATATGACCATTAGCGGACTGGCAGGAACGACGAAAAAAGAGGCAAGAACCCATCAGCCAATCAACCGCCAACAAATGAGAGTGGTCATACTCCTTCATCAAAAGATCGTCAATTTTTCCCGGGAAAAAACGGCCTAAAAAAGTACGACGCCAAAAAGGCAGAAAAAAATCAGGAAAGCGCGAACAAGAAAATTGCAAAGTCTTATCGGTATTGAGAAGTTTCGGAGCAGCCAATCCGACGTCCGGAGATTTCTCCAATAAATCATACAGAAGCCTTATCGTTTCAGGAAAAATCAAAGTATCCGGATTAAGTACTAAAATATAGCGGCCGCTAGCCGCTTCTATGCCAAGATTATTGCCGCCACCCATGCCAAGATTTTTCCGACTAACGATTAATTTGACTGCCGGAAATTTTTCCGACAAAAAAGACAAATCATCGCCCGAGGCGTTATCGACAACTATGATTTCTGTTTCCAGGCCGTTAAGTTCTGCTCGCCCTAAAGAATCCAAACAAGCTTTTAATTTAACGGCGCTATTATAATTAACGATGATAATCGAAATATCCATATTTTAAAAACGGAAAACATCCGCTAATAATTTGATGAAGGAAAAATATAATTGAAAAAAAGGATTAGCTAAACGCAATTTCCAATCACCGATTTCCTGATACCAGATGCGGCCGCTTAAAAGCGGCAAGATTTCCCTGTCTCGCAAACGGCGGCGACTTTGGATTTTACGACGCGAATGATAAAGATAGCGCCAAGTGCCAAGGTGACAAAAATAAGCCCAGACTTTTAATTTTTCTTTGAACCAACCAGACTTCAAGGAAAAAATAAATAAGCCGAATTCCATTAATAACCAAGCGGGGAAAATAAAAATGAGAGTCGGCAAAGAATAGTTCTTGATAATAGCTAGAGTGCGATTGCGATCCATCCAATAATATTTGCTTATTGAACGGCTGAATTCATATTGATGCCAAACGACCGATGCCGAGGCTAAACGAGAACGATAACCTAAGAGCCACAAACGCCAACCGAGGTCTTGATCTTCATTGTACATCCAAAAATTTTCATCAAAAAGGCCGCTTTCATCAAGAGCACTAAGCCGAAAAAGGACAGCGGCGCCGGAAGGATAAAATATGTCAGCATCTTTTATTTCTTTTGTGGCCAAAGCCTCACGATATCCTAAACAATAACCGAAGCCCAAAAAATGAGCAGTATTCCCCAGACTATTAATCAAATCTTTTTCTGGGAAAAGCATCAAACGTGATTGGACAGCGCCCAAAGTCTTATCGGAAGACAAAACACCGAGAGCTAAAGATAAGGCATCAGGGGCAACCTGCGTATCCATATTCAAAACCCAGGCATAGGCGCAGCCGCGTTCCTTTAAAATTTTCAAAGCATCATTATTCCCTTTAGCAAAACCATCGTTATTGTTATTTATTATTAATTCCGCTTCCGGCGCCGTTTCTTTCAAAAAAGACCGGCTATCAGGAGAACTGGCATTATCGACGATAAACAGGCGCCAAGAAACACCCTCTTGGCGGCGCAAAGACTCTAGACAAGCTGGCAAATATTTTTGAGCGTAATCCTGATAGTTTATCAAGATTATACCGACTTCGTAATCAGGCATAGCTAAACAAAGATTTTTATAAATCGCCAAGCAATCGCCAAGCATCTCACCTGCCAAGCCTTTTCCCATTTAGCAAAATACTTCAGCATCGAATCACTAAAATAATCTTGGCCACGGCGCCTTTTTATCTGTTTGAAACTAGCACCGACATAATCAAGGCAATTAGCCGCCGGCGAATACCAGACTTCTCCGCCTAATTGATAAACCTGGCGGCAAAAATCAACCTCTTCAAACCAAATAAAATATCTCTCATCCAAAAAAGGTTTTTTTGAACTTATCTTTTTCCAAGAAACGGTATTTATCAAGAAAAAAGCACCTCTTATAGAATCAACCGAAGCCGCCTGACTATAATCAAAATTTGGCAAGAGATAAGAACTGGTTATTCCAGGAAAGATGTGCGGCAATTTTAAGACGACGGCTAGCTGATCAAAAAATCTAGGGAAACGACGGACTTGCTTGATATCAAAACCGTTCTCATCAACTAAATGACAACCGGAAATCGTCGCTTGCGGATTATTTTCAGCCCAAGCTAATGCCTTGTCTAGAGTATCCGGATAAACGCGCATATCTGGGTTAAGAAGCAAAATAAAACGGCCCGTGGCTAGTTCTATCGCCTGATTATTGGCTTTGGAAAAACCCAGATTTTCCTGATTAGCTATCAATCTTATCTGAGGAAATTCCGCTGCAACCATGGCCGCACTGCCATCAGCCGAGGCATTATCAACCACAAAAATTTCCATCTTTTTCTCAGGGAAAATTGATGACTGCAAAGCAAGTAAATTTTCACGCAATTTATCCTTAACATTCCAGGAAACAATGATAATAGAAATATCCATATTAAATCAAAGTGATTTTTAAAACTTTACGGCGGTCACTTAAACCCTTTAACAAAGACACCTGCCCTTTTTTGACAGCGAACGACTTGGCTATAAAAGCGATCAGCTCTTTATTAGCCCGGCCATCTTCCGGAATCGCGGCTATCTTAACTTTCAAGGTTCCATCGGCTAAACGACCAGAAAATGAATTAGCCGGAGCGCCGGGAAAAACTTTTAAATTAATTAGCAATTCTTTATTATTAGCTAAATACTCCTTTTCCTTCTCTATCATAAATAAAAGGCTTTAATCAGGGAAAAATCGGACTCTACATAGGCAGTTTAGCGCCTTTTTTCCCTTTTTGGAAGAGTAAACAGTATAAGAACTAAAGACTGTCAAGATTTATTTTATTGGCTTTATCAGCTAAAATATAGATAGAAAAATTGCTTTATTTAAGGATTGCCTATTTAAAATACTTATGCCTCAAATAGTCATTGGATTAGTCGGTAAGATAGCTAGCGGCAAGGATTCAGTAAAAAAACACCTAGAAGAAAACTATCCTGCCGAAAGTTATCGTTTCTCTAGCATCTTAAGAGAAGTGCTTGCCACTCTACATCTTGAGGCGAATCGCGGCAACATCCAAAAACTTTCCAGCGGCCTAAGACAAGTTTTTGGCGAAGACCTTTTGGCAAAAACAATGGCAGGAAAAATAAAAAAGGCAGGAGAAAACAAAAATTTAAAAATAATAATCTTAGACGGCATAAGGCGGCCAGCCGATATAATTTTTATCAGGAATCAGAAAAATTTTTTCTTAATAGGAATAGAAGCTTCGCCGGAAATCCGCTACCAACGGGTAGTCAGTCGCAACGAAAATGCCGGTGACCAAGAAAAGACTTACGAAGAATTTTTACAAGAAGATAACAACGAAAGCGAAAAGAATATCCAGGAAATGATAAATCAAGCCGATTTTTTATTAGACAATAATTCTGACTTTGACTCGCTATTTAAACAACTGGATAAAATAATAGGAACGATAAAAGAAAAAGACGACATATGGAAATAAAATACGGAAAATTAATAGTAATCGACGGCGGCGATGGCAGCGGCAAGGCTACACAACTTGAACTGCTTAGAGACCGCCTGCTGGCGGAGGGTTACCCGGTAGAAATCGCTGACTTCCCGCGCTACGGTCAAAAATCGGCCGGACTCGTCGAAGAATATTTAGCGGGAAATTATGGCCAGGCTAAAGATGTTGATGCTTATAAATCTTCAATTTTTTACGCAGTCGATCGCTACGCTGCTAGTTTCCAGATAAAGACCTGGTTGAAACAGGGCAAAGTCGTTCTGGCTAACCGCTACGTAAGCGCGAATATGGCCCACCAGGGAGGAAAAATAAGCAATCCTTTGGAAAGGCGCGTCTTTTTTAATTGGCTTGATGAATTAGAATATAAAATATTCGAAATACCTAGGCCAGATTTAAATATCATCCTGCAAGTCGATCCAGAAATTTCCTGCCAATTAATAAAACAACGCGGCCGCAAAGAAGATATCCACGAAAAAGACTTGGAACACCTAAAAAAAGCCGAGGAGGTCTTTATTGAAATCGCCAATTCATTTCCGGATTTCCGTTTGATACGCTGTAATAAAAACGGCTGGATAATGGAACGTGAAGAAATAAGCTGGCTAGTCTGGCCTTTAGTAAAAAATCTTCTCAACTCCGATACTCGCCGCCGCTCCGGCTTTCAGGCTATTTCTAATATCATCGGCAATAATCAACAAATACTAAATCATCGCGAAAAGATTTTTGAAACGCCAAGCCGACAACCTGAAAAGGAAGAAATTATTTTACCAGAAGAACCGGTCGTTAAAAAACCAGAAAAACAAGAAAACGGCAGATTACTAGTTGAACGCTTATCAGAAGAAGCGAAGTTACCGCAAAAAGCTCATCATGATGACGCAGGATTCGATCTTTATTCCTCTGATTATTATTCCCTACCACCTTATTCACAAGCGCTAGTTTCGACTGGTATAAAATTAGCGATACCAGAGGGTTTCGCTGGCTTAATCTGGGATAAAAGCGGCCTGGCTAGCCAGGGTATTACAACCATGGGTGGCGTCATCGACGCCGGTTATCGCGGCGAAATAAAAGTTGTCGTTAAAAATCTCAGTGAAGATATCTTCAATATAATTCCTGGCCAAAAAATTGCCCAAATAATAATCCAGGAAATTTCTAATTTAAAATTAGAGGAAGCGATCATAGACAACGAAACGACGCGAAACGATGGCGGCTTCGGCAGTACTGGTAAATTTTAAAATATGGAATACTCAACAATTATCGGCTTAGAAATACACGCCGAGCTAAAAACAAAAAGCAAGATGTTCTGTTCTTGCCGTAATGAATCTGAAGAAGCGGCGGCCAACACCAATGTCTGTCCAATTTGCCTAGGACATCCTGGCACCCTGCCAGTTCCTAATCGCCAAGCGATAGAATGGACGATAATGGCCGGACTAGCGATTAACTGCCAAATAAACCGTTCTTCAAAATTCGACCGTAAAAATTATTTTTATCCTGACTTACCAAAAGGATACCAGATATCCCAATACGATTTACCCTTAGCTTATAACGGCTACCTAGATATCGACGGTGAGAAAATCGCGGTTACTCGTATTCACTTAGAAGAAGACACGGGAAAATCCCTACACCGCCCAGATGGCACCCTGCTCGATTTCAATCGTGCCGGCACGCCGCTAATTGAATTAGTCAGTGAACCGGTCATCAAAACGGCGGAAGAAGCAAAAAAATTCTGCCAGTCATATCAAAAAATACTGCGCTACTTAGACATTTCTGATGCTGATATGGAAAAAGGGCAGATGCGCTGCGAAGCCAATGTCAGCGTCCAAGAAAAAGATTCCTGGGAATACATCGACGGACAAATAAAAGCTAAGCCAGGAAAAAAATTAAATGCCAAAGTCGAAGTAAAAAATATCAATTCCTTTAAAGCGGTCGAAAAAGCTATCCGCTATGAAATAGAAAGGCAGACTAAAGAAATTACTGCCGGCCAAGAAATAAAGGCGGAAACCCGTGGCTGGAATGAAAACAAAAATGAAACCGTGAGCCAGCGCGTTAAAGAAAGCTCGGCGGATTATCGCTACTTCCCTGAACCGGATATTCCCCCGATTTCCGTTAGCGAAGAATTACTGGGACGGCTTAAAGCCTCTCTGCCAGAATTACCAGAAGCCAAAAAGACACGCTTCATCGAACAGTATTCCTTAAGCCCAGAAATTGCCGAAATCCTGAGCGAGAACCAAGACCTAGCCAATTGGACAGAACAAGTTATCTCCGAACTTTCCGCCTGGATAAGAGCAACGGGAGACAACGAGCAAAGGCAAGAAGCCGCTTTAGCTAAAACTGCGGCGAACTGGATAAGCGGCGAACTATTTAAACACTTAAAAAATGCCGGCATCGGCATCGGCGGCACCAAGATTACGGCAGAAAATTTCGCCGAGTTTATCTGCCTGAATTATCAAGGCAAGATTAATTCTTCCGCGGCGCAAACAATTTTAGAAAAAATGTTCACCGATGGCGGCGATCCGGAAAAAATCATGGCGGAATTAG
>CAYPAS010000025.1:0-9854 GCA_964408785.1 uncultured Gammaproteobacteria bacterium
AACAGTATCCGATTTATCGTCGTTCGGATATTTTACCTAAATTACCAAGTATTATCAGTAATCAATTTAAAGAATTTTCTGAAGGAACTTTGCTTTCCTGGCGATTTAAAGATGCGAGTGGCGCCTATCTTTTTGATTATGATTTTGAAAATGGCCAGATTTCTGTCAGTCAAAATGCAGCGGAAATGGCTAGTGATCATAAAAAATCTATTAGTGAAAAACAGGCGCTAGCGGCGGCGGCTAAGATTTTAAATGATTTAAATATCAACAAGGCTGATTATTATCAAGGTGTCATGGATATTAATAGCCAAGATTTTTATCAATTTTCTTATCCTTGGCAAGTGGATTCTCGTCCGGTTTATGAGGAATATGGCAGTCAAAGTTCTTTGTCTTTGGCGATAAACGCCGCAAATGGCGAATTGTCGTGGTTGAATAATTGGCGTTTAGGAGTTTACGAGCCATCCGGCTGTTTTGCCAGTAGAGGTTCTCTCGAAAGTCTTTTGCAGAATAATGGCATTAGTTTTATCGAAGAGGGAAAAGATTTGCCGGATGCTAATTATCAAGAAATATCAGATCCGATTTTCGTTTGGCGCCGTCGGGTATTTTTTAAAGACGGTAAACGCTCGGAAATGTTAATTCCGTCAATATCATTTGTTGAGACCGGCCTCGATCAAAATAGCCGTTTAATAATAGATTTACCTGTTAATGAGGCGGTTTGCGAATCTTTAAAAAATTAATTTTTTAAGATTAACAAAAGGGTTCCATCAATTATTTTTTTGTGCTATATTTTTAATATAGAAATTAAGTTTTTTTGTATCAATGAAAGACAAAGAATCTAAGCGGCAAATCGTTGCTTCAAAACTAGGCGTTACTTATTTCCCCGGGAAAAATAATGAAGTAAAATCCCTCTCCGAAATAGATTTGGATATAAAAGAGGGAGAGTTTATTATTTTTTTTGGTCCTTCTGGCTGCGGCAAGTCAACATTACTTTATACTATTGCTGGCCTAGAAAATTTTAGTGGCAAATTATCGGTTGACGGGCATGATTTGCAGTCTATGAGTCGCCGGGAATTGGAAATTTATCATCGAGAAACTGTCGGTATGGTTTTTCAGGCTTATCATTTAATACCGACATTAACGGTCATGCAGAATGTCATCCTTCCTTTAACGGCTGCTAAGGTCCGTTTCTCTGAAAGAAAAAAGCGGGCTTTAGAACTTTTAGAGCGTTTCGGAGTCGCTTCGCAGGCTAATAAATTACCTAATGAGCTTTCTGGCGGACAGCAGCAGCGCGTTGCCATTGCCCGGGCGGTTATCAATAACCCGCGGATTATATTGGCTGATGAACCTTTGGGTAATCTTGATTCTAAGTCAGCAAACGAAGTTATTAATCTTTTTAAGGATATTAACAATAAAAGCGGTAAAACCGTCGTTTTGGTTACTCATGACCCGACTTATTTAGACATTGCGCATCGTGTGTTTTTTATTAAGGATGGCAAGATAGTTAGCGTCAAGGTTAACCGTGAAGTTCGTGATATTGCTAATAAACCTTTGGCCGTCGGTCGCCATACACAAGAAATAGAATTTTTATCTAAACACTATTCTAAGCTATCTCCCGGCAGCGCTTCTTATATTTCTCGTGCCTATCAGGCGAAAAATATCGCTTGTTTGGCGACTAGCGGTTTTTCGGCGGAAGATTTTGAATCATTAGCCGTTAAGATTGAACAATCTTTAGAAGCGGGTGATAATTTTTCTTCGGTCTTTGCTTTCTTGGATGATGGTGTTGATAATGGCGGTTTAGGTTTGGATCGCCGCAGTGCCGTTAAGATAATTAATCGTTTTAAGAAGTTGTCTTTGGAAATGAAGAGCTCGGCTAATGATTTAAAAGCATTGCCTAAAGCAATTTTTGATGAGTTGGAAGTTAGTTTGCCGTCCGGAAAGATTTTAGAATCCATAGAAAGGTTGTTTAAACAGCGTTATAACGGCGAATTATCCTCAAAAGAACTTTTATACTTTTTAGATAAACCGCTTTTTGGCGGCGGCGCGGGCTTAGATAGGCGTTTAGCTGTCAAGATTTCAAAAAGATTAGAATCTTGGATAAAGAAATAAGCCTATGAAAATAATTGATTTAGTCTCTCTTTCTGTAAGGAGCTTTAAAACTAATACTAGTCGGACTATTTTGACTATTTTAGGTCTCGGTGTCGGTGTCGGCACGGTTTTTTTCTTGGTTTCTCTGGGTTATGGTCTACAGAATGTCATTTTAAATAGTATTACTACCTCTGATTCTCTTTTAACTCTGTCCGTTTCTCCGTCATCCGACATACTTCTTCTTAACCAAGCGGCTGTGGATGATATTAAAAATTTATCTGGCGTCGAAGAGGTAAGCCCGTCTATTGATTTGCCTGGGCAATTAGGGTTCCAATCATCAATTGCTGACGCGGAAGCGCATTTAGTTGATAGTGCTTTTTTTCGTTTAAATGGTACTAGCATTCAATATGGCGGAAATTTTTCTGATAATCAAGCCAAGGAGATAATAATTTCTTCGGCAGCGGCTATGGTTTTTGGCTTCACGGAAACCGAAGAGGCTTTAGGTCAAAATGTTAATCTTAGTTTTTTCGTCCCTAAAGATGGTAGCAGCGATGTTTCCATTGTTAAGAGCGATGAAGATTATCGGATAGTCGGTATCGTTAAAGATGAGAATAGTGGTTTCTTTTATGCCCCCTTGGAATTATTTCAAGGAAAATTATCATCAGAATATTCTTCTCTTAAAGTAAAAGTCGCTAGCGAAGAATTGCTTTCGCCTGTCAGAGAAGAGATAGTTGGTCGGGGTTTTTTAGTTTCTTCTATTTCTGATACAATTTCTCAGACAAAAAATATTTTTAGCATAATCCAGATAGTCTTGGGGGTTTTCGGTTTAGCCGCGCTTATAGTTTCGGCTATAGGTATGTTTAACACTATGACTATTGCTCTTTTAGAGAGAACCAAAGAAATAGGTATTATGCGCGCTGTTGGTGTCAGTCATGGCGACGTTGCTAGATTATTTTTGATGGAATCCCTGGTTATGGGTTTTTTGGGAGGCTTAAGCGGCATAACTATTGGTTTTTCCGTCGGCAAGATTTTTAATTGGCTGATAAATACTTTGGCGGAGAATTTTGGCGGACAGAGTCTTGACCTCTTTTATTATCCGATCTGGTTTGTCGTTTCCGTGGTAGCCTTTTCGATGGCTACGGGCTTTTTGACAGGAATTTATCCAGCTCGGCGCGCCGCTAAATTAAACCCTTTGGAAGCTTTGCGTTATAAATAAAGATATGAATAAATCGAAAGAGTTTTTAAAAAATTATAATAAGAAAATTTCTTCAACCTGGAAAGGTCTTTCTTTGTTTCAAAAATCATTAGCTGTTTTTTTGGGGCTATTTATCGTGATTTTCTTGAATTTTGACATTACTGGAATAAAGGGTGCAACTTTTGGCTGGACTCAGACTGACTGGTCCGGTGGCGGCGACGTCTTATCAAAAGCTGGACATGTAAATAATCAAACCGGCTGGACTAAATTTTTTTCCGCAGACGGCGCTTTAGATGTTTCTGGTGGCGAAGTGAAACTTATACCTGGAGAGGCAGTAAGTACTGATACTAGCGATGATGATTTTAATGAGGGAAATAAGAATGATAATATTTTAGTTAAAAATGGTTCGCTTTTCGCCAAGAAGCCAAACGCCTTTAAGTGCGATAATAATGATAATGATATTTGTCAGAGTGGCCGTTGTGATAATACCTGCCAGGCTAAATTAGCCGATGGTGCCGCTTGTGATGAATCTAGTGATTGTAATAATTATTGTAATTCTGGTTATTGTTCCGCTATTCGTCCGGCCTGCGGCGACTTAACACAGTTTACTGATCCACGTGATGGAAATGTTTATCCAGTTGTTTCTATCGGTAGTTATTGCTGGTTTGCTAAAAATTTGGCCTATTTGCCAGAAGTTCATAGTAACAGTCAGTTTAGCACCTGGACGCTGCCTCGGTATGGCGTTTATGGGTATAACGGCAGTGATGTTGGTACTGCTAAATCTTTGGCTAACTATGTTAATTATGGAGTATTGTATAACTTTACCGCTGTTTCTAGCGGAAATATCTGTCCTCCTGGATGGAGATCGCCAACAGACTCTGATTGGGGAAATTTAGTTGGCGCTTTGGGTGGACCATCTGTCGCTGGGGGAAAAATGAAGATAACTACTATTTGTGGCAGTGTTCCTTGCTGGGCTTCTCCCAATACTGGAGCCACTAATTCTTCTGGTTTTTCTGTTTTGCCTGGCGGTTATCGTGAAGGTGGCGATGGGTCCTTTGTTACTTTAACTGCTCATGCCTACTTTTGGTCTTCGACTGGTGTCCAGGATAATTCTTTTGGCGGTTGGCGCCGTAATATTTTCTACAATGGCGAGTATATCGATCGCCAATCAGATAACAGAGATAGAGGATTTTCTGCTCGCTGTGTTCTCAATTAAAATTTAAGAAAAAAAAGATGAATTACAAAAAATTTTTGTTGAAAAGTGTGTTTTTGCCGATTTTTGGTTTTTCTTTGATTATCTTTTTTGTCCCCCAGTTAGTTAAGGCTGCTACCAGTAGTAATGTTTATTATTCTCAAGTAGAATCGGTTTCTCCTGAAAATTCGTATACTTCGGTTAATTGGACAGATTATGTTCCGACTAATACCGCCGTTTCAGTTTCTATTCGTAGTGGTGATATTCCGACCCCTGACGATAGTTGGACTTCTTGGATTGATGTTTCCAAGAATGATTCGATTGATTTTTTGAATTCCAAGAATTACTACCAGTATAGAGTGACTATTTATTATTCCGATACCTCGGATACGCCTTATTTTCAGGATATTTCTTTTTCTTATAGCTATTATCCAGTTTCAGCCTCCTTGCTTTCTTCTCCTTATGATTCTAATGATGGCGCTAATATTTTTGCTGGTATAAAATGGGATGAGATTAATGATATTAATTCTTCAATAGTCCGTCTTCAGGTGAGGACAGCTCCAGATAATGCTGGATCGCCTGGCACTTGGACGGAATGGCGCGGTCCGGAAGCTGGCGATAATTATTTTTCCCGACAATCATCGCGTTGTGAGGAGGATGGTACAGAAATTTCTTGTACGGTTGATAATTCTCAGGATATTTCCGACGGTGTTAATGATCGCTGGATACAGTATCGTGTCCAATTAGAAACCGGGGCCTATGGGACACCGCATTTACAGAACATAACTATAGTTTATGTGGTTAATGCTACTCCAGAATTTGATTCCGCTAGTGCCGCTACCGATGGCAAGGGGTTAGTTGATATTAATTTTTCCGTTAAAGATCAGGATACCGATACCGGCAGCAATACCCCGGGATATGTTACGCCGTCTTTTGAATTTTGGAACGGTTCTTCTTGGCAGGACTGTTCTTCGTTTTCTCTTATCGCCCAGCCAGAATCAACTGACGAACATGCTTTAGATAATCGCCCCGTATTAGGTGGCGCCTATACTAACTACAGCGTCCACTGGAATGCTAAAGCGGATTATAATGGTCATTACATTGCTGCGGCCAAGATTCGTGTTACCGTTAATGATAATGAGGCGGCTAATAATCGAGCTAGCATTGAAAGTGCCTCTTTCGTTTTAGATACCAAAGATCCGGAAGTGTCGTCGGTTTCCGTTGATGCCCGTAGTGACGCTGAACATAAGTTTTCTTTTTCGGTTAGTGATGATTCGGCTGATAGTTTAGAAATAAAGATTTCTAACAATGCCAATTTAACACCCGATGGAAGTAATGCTTCTTCGGGGGAGTGGACGGCTTTCAGTCCCGTTTTCGATTGGAATTTTGGCAGCGGTAGCGCGGTATATTATCAAATCCGTGATGGTCAGGGAAATATTTCTAATTCTGGTACCGCCCAATCTATTCAGATTCCAGAAAAGCCGAGCAACGTTTTTTATCAAGATATATCTAATTTTGCGACCAGTGAATGGCGTGAATTTATAACTTGGGAAAGAGTTGACGAGAATTCTTTACCAAATTCTTTTGCCAAATATAATATTTATCGATCAACGAACGGCGAAAATTTTTCTTTGGTTTATTCTCAGGAAAATAGGTTGATTAATTATTATTTAGATGAAGGTTTAGATGAGAGCAATACCTATTATTATCGGATAAGCGTTGAAGATAGCGCTGGCAACGACTCCGCCTATTCAGAAACAATCAGTGATCGTCCAGATGGGCAGGGGGGTGCTGATTTGACTGCTCCGGAAATTTCTAATGTCAGCATCGACGCGATTACTACTCGTTCCGCCCGCATTACTTGGGACACCGATGAAGCTGCTGATTCTCGGGTTTATTATCAGATGAATGATGGCGGTGATTTTGAAGGAGCTTCTTCGGTTTATGTTTCTTCCATGGCTAATACGGATTCTGGTTTGGGTAAGCACGTTGTTTATCTTGATGACCTCACCCCGGGATCGACTTATTATTTACAAGTAAAATCCGTTGATCCTTCCGGTAACGCATCTTCTAAAAAGCAGGGGGAAGCCGGATATGAACTTAAAACCGCTTCTGGTCCGGATATCAGTCAAGTCACGGTTAGTGAAATTCGCAACAACCAAGTGACGGTTTCTTGGACTACCGACACTTCATCGGATTCTAAAGTTTTTTATTCTTCGGATTACGAATTTTCTTCGCCTCAACTTGCTAGCGATAGCGATGAGGTTCGTGATCATAAAGTGGTTTTGAATAATTTGCAGCCAGCTAGCAGTTATTATTTTTATGTCCGTTCCGGACAGATAGATGATAAGAATATTTCGCGCGGTGATATTGCCTATTATCGTTTTATTACCACTTCTGACCAGGTGGCGCCAACCATTGATTTTGTTTTTGCTAGTGACGTTGAGATTTTATCTGATGATACGGTAAGGGTTTCTTGGCGGACCAGTGAATTAGCTGATTCCTTGCTTGAATATAGCACAGATGATTCTTATGATCATTCTTATGATAGTGATAGTTTGAATACCGATCATGTCGCTAAATTAGAAAATCTAGAGGCAGGCACGACTTACAATTTCCGTTTGCGCAGCCGTGATGCTAATAGTAACGCCGCTTTCTTAAATGATTTAGAATTTACCACCTCTGATAGTAGTGATGTTACTGCGCCGATTTTGAGCAGTATAAGCGTTCAGGCTGTTTATGATAAGACGGCACTTATTTCCTGGCGTACTAATGAGGCCGCTGATTCTTTAATCGAGTATGGTGAGACTAGTGGAGAATTAGCCTCTTCTACCGAAGAAGCTCTTCTTAACACTAGTCATTCTTTGGTTTTGGATGGTTTAAAACCAGCAACTAAATATTATTATCGCGTCAGCTCAAAAGATCCTTCCGCTAATTCCGCTAGCAGTGAAGAAAGGGAATTTACGACTACGGCAGAAATGACAACAGAAGAAGCGGCTCAAGTCAGGGAAGAGGCTGCTAGACAGGAAGGGTTGAACGAAGGTCTGAGTTCTCAGCCGTCGTCCGGCGGTGGTTCTGGCGGCGTTATTATTATTGATAAGACTGATAAAGTTAACCCTTTATTAAGCGATGTTAGTATTTCTTTGTCGCAGGCGCCTTTCACTGTTTCTTGGAAGACTGATGAACCGGCGGATTCGTTAATTGAGTATGGCCAGGATTTGACCTATCAATATTCATCTTATACGCGTTCTTTGGAAGAGGGACATTCCTTGGTATTAAGGGAGGCTACTGAGCCGGGAGTTTATTATTATCGTTTGTCTTCCGCTGATTCCTCGGGCAATGTTTCCAATTATTATACGGGAATGTTCGAAGTTGTCGGTAATGGTTTGGGTAAGAAGGAAAGTATTGTGGAAACGACGATGAGTGATCAGGATTTAGCTATCAGTGACGACAATTTTTTATCAGTGCTCCAGAGTACTATCAAAATGATAAAAGAGGCGGCCAACAAAGTTTCTTTGCCGATATTGGAAGCTAGCTTAGTAGAACAGCAAAGATCATTGCAGGAATTAGCTGAATTAGCGCCAAAACCAATAATCGTTAAGGGGCCGGAAATTAAGATTTGGGATGATATGGCGGTTATTTCCTGGGAGACTAATAAGAAGGCGAGCGGCCAGGTATCAGTTTCCGAAAAAGCCGTTCCTTTAACTAGTATCGACCAGGTGCAGGTTATCGGCAATCCTGATGTTTATTCTAAGGAACACCAGATAGTTATCAGTGGCCTTGACCCGGAAACTACTTATAATTATCAAGTAAAAAGTCTTAGCTCGGCCGGCGCCGCTGTTGTTTCACGCGCTTCTAATTTTACCACCGCGGAAAAAGAAGCTAAGGTTAGCAATTACCTGGTTGAAAATATTGATGAAGAAAAATCTTCTTTCCGCTGGGTTAGCTCTGTTCCTACCGATAGTTCTATCCGCTTTACGCCCTATCGCAACAATGTTGCGGCCGTCGATGAAGCGATAGTGCTAAACGATCCAGATGTTAACACTATCCACGAGATTACTGTTGATTCTTTTGAGCCTGGCGTTCTTTATAAGGTGGATATTTTCGGCCAAGACGAGAAAGGAAGAGTTGTTAGCGAGTCTATTGATACCTATTCTACTACTGGCGAAGAAATTCCTTTGTTGATTGAGCAAGTCAAAACTAATTCCGCCTTGGTTTCCGGTAATGATATCCAGGTTCAATCGATAGTTTCTTGGAATACCAGCCGCGCCGCCGATTCAAAGATTTATTATCGCCAGGGAATCAGCAAGGACGATTCTTATTGGCCATCAGAAACTCTTTTGGATAATAATTTCACTAGACGCCATTTGGTGGTAATGACCGATTTCAAACCGGGAGAAATTTATCAGTTCCAGGTGGAAAGTACCGATCCCAACGGTAATAAAGTTCGCTCGCAGACTTATACTATTTTGACGCCTAAGCAAAAAGATTCGGTTTTTCAGGTGATAATGAATAATATTGAGCAGACTTTCGGTTGGTTGCAGGCGGTTGGGAAATAAATATAGGATTTAAAGATAAAAAAAGAACGCTAGTTAAAGCGTTCTTTTTTGATGGGTTTGATTTTTTATATTTCTATTCTATCGCCGCCATAATTCACGCCAGTCATTTTTCCGTCGGCATCTTCTTTTACATCCTTAAATTCATAGGACTCATATATATGGAGCAGTCCGTTGCTTTGGTCTTCTTCCATTTTTTTAAATTCATCCTCGCTTACTAATCTGTAATCACCATTAGGTTCGGTTTTTACGCGAATCATAGTGTTTTCCGTTTTTGGTTCATTTTTTAGATTTTCAAAATTCATATTATTATATTAAATGAATAATTGCTTATTTTTATTATAACAAATTTTTTGATGTTTGTTTAGATTGGTTTTTTGTTTGGGTTTTTTGGCTTTTTTACATTTATTAAGATTTTAAGGGGTGTGGAAGGAATTGTGGGAGGGAATGTAAATTTTAGAGCAAAACACTCTTTGTTTCTTGTCCGGGGGATTTTGTTGTTTGTTTCTTGATAATTTCAATGCTTTGTCGCGGTATTTTTATTATGTAGCCCCTATGGGGATTTCCGCTCTCGCTCGGCGTCGGAATTGCGCCTCGCTCACTTGTCCAGGGTTGGCGTCCGAAGCTCCCCCGGAGCTTCGTCCGGCGCTCGTCCGCTCGTTCCGGCTTCCGCCGTTTCTCGCGTCTCGTTTCCAACCTGTTCGATTCCCAAACTTAGCAACCACATAAATAAAAGAGTGTGCAAAGCGCGCTCTTTTATTTATGTAGCCCCTACGGGAATCGAACCCGTGTTACCAGGATGAGAACCTGGCGTCCTAGCCGATAG
>CAYPAS010000026.1:0-9634 GCA_964408785.1 uncultured Gammaproteobacteria bacterium
AGGCGGCGAATATCTTATGGGAAAAGAAAAAAAGAAAAACAAAAGTTTCTAAAGACAGCCAGGCGGTCGCCGCTAAAAAAACTTCCTTCAAACGCCTGATTTTGCCGGAATCAATCACGGCATAAACTTCCACCGTTGGAAAAATCAATAAGAAATAAAGCCAGGCATTAGCATCGCTTATCGCCGCGGCAAGATCTTGGCCGCGTAAAAAAGAATTGAGCGCCCCGAAAACCACAAAAAAAGCTAGCAGATAATAAAAATAACGCGGGGAAAATTTCTTCCAAGACTGCCAGAAAGAGGCCAGGCGGCCGTTCCGCCAAAAATCACGCGCCAAGCGGAAAAAGAAAACGGCCATTAATAGAAGGAAAAAAATCATCCTAACTGGCCAAGGGCGGCCGAAAATATCAAAGACAAAAAGATGCCCCATGGAACCGACAAAAAGCTCAGCGTAAACTGCTAATAAAGCGTATTCAAATCGCCAAAGAGCTAAAGACAAAAAAGCAATGATAAAAAGTCCTCCCAATATCTGATTAAAATCCGGATAAGAAAAAGCTAAAAGCGAAGATTCAAAGAATAGAAAGAAAATAGCAATCAGCGAAATTATTCTTTTGAGGCTGGACCTATCTAACATATGATTATTGCAAACCGTATTTATTCTTGACTATCGCCAAGGCTTTATTATATTTTTTCACACTCGGCAAAAACGGCAACAAGCGATAAGCAAAAGAAGGCAGCCAGCTGCTAATAGTTCCTCCGGTAGAAATACGGAACAAGACCTGATCAACGAAAACGCCACGCTTGCCGTTCGCCAAAAAACTTAACCATAAATCCCAATCCTGAAATTTTTTCAAACTTTCATCCCAGGCCGTCTCCGGAAAATCTTGGCGACGAATGAGCGACATGGTGTGAATGAAAGGACCGGCCTGCAGGCGCTCGGCAGAAAATTCACCGACTTTAAAAAGCTTGCGGCCCCAATAAAAAGAAGAATAGGCGTAACTAGCGCCTGGATCATTGTTTAAAGCCCCCAGAAGGGTTTCTAGGGCCGCCGGAAATAACGAAGCGTCAGCATCGCAAAAAAATAAATATTCTCCCTTCGCCTCTCTAAAACCGCGATTGCGAGCGGCGGGTGCGCCTTTATTTTCCTGGTTCAAAAAAAGATAACTATGACGCAAATCATTGGCTTTGGCAAAATCAGCAAATCTTTTTTCGACGCCATCCTGAGAGCCGTCGTTGACGATAATAACCTCAAAATCTTGAAATGATTGAGCCTCTAAACTGCTGATGGTTTTGATTAATTTTTCTGCCTGATTATAGACGGGGATAATTATAGAAATCATAAATATGGTAATTATTTGATGGCGCTTGCTAAACGAGCCGCTTGTTTTTCCCAATTGAATTCATTTATCGCGCGATTCTTCCCTTTCTCGCCCAAAGAACGTCGGAATTCTGGATTTTCATTCAAGCGCTTAATAGCCGCCGCGATATCTTCAACGTTTTCTGGATCAACAAGCAAACCATTTACACCATCTTCGACGGCATCCGATACGCCGCCGGAACGGCCGGCAATAACCGGCTTGCCATAAAGATTGGCTTCTAAATAAACAATGCCGAAACCTTCAAAATCATCACCTATCTGCCTTGAAGGTAAAATAAAAGCATCACAACGGGAAAGCCAAAGCCATTTTTCCGCCTCGCTTAGCTCGCCAAGAAAAAGCACCTGTTCACGCAAAGATTCCGGCAATTGATCGTGCAGATAACGAGAATCTTGGCCGATGCCGGCAATAGCGTAAAAGATATTTTGGCGCTCCACTTCTTTTAAACTGTCTAAGGCGCGAAAAACATTATCAACGCCTTTGCGCTTAACTAGGCGGCAAAGACTAAACAATAACATCTTACCCGATAAGTTATACTTATTATCCAAAGATTGTAAATCAGTTTCTTTAATATACGGCGCCCCGGGATCAATACCAGGATTAACGACAACCGTCTTAGCGTCCGTATTAGGAAAATTATTTTCTATCAAAGAAGCGACGTAGCTATTAGCGCAAATCAATTTATCGGCACGATTAATGATGCGTCTCGCCAACCAAGCCTTGCGCGGCGACCTTAAGGCAAAAAGCAAATCCATACCATGAAAAAAAACTCCGTAGCGTAAAGGGCGGACTAGAGACAAGAGCCAGCAAAGAGTGCCTATCGGCAATATCTGTCCGGCTAAAAGATAATCAAATTTTCCTTTATCCCAATAACGCTTAATAGCCGGCCAAGCTTTCAACCAAGAAAGCGGCCCGGGAGCGAACAAGGAATTATTGTTATTATCTAAAATGCTTATCTTATCTTCAAGCGGCCAGAACTTAGCTAGATTATAATAGTAATTGGCTACACCCCCTCTAAAAGGCGGGTATTCTAAGGTTATAAGCAAAGTCTTCATAAATTATTACGGATTAGGCTTCCGTCTCTTTTTTTGATAAGCGGAAAGAAGCGGCGATACTCAAAATATCTTCTTTCTTAAAACCACCCAAAAGGAAAAGGAATAAGAAATAAAGGACAGCGCCAAGTATGGTACTACTAAAGACATCTAAATAATTGCGAGCGCCCCAGATAATAAAACCCATCAAGAAAGAAGCGGCGGCTACCTTATAGAGGACGAGGAGATTCTTAGAAGCTTTGTAAACGATTTTCTGGCGAACATAGTAGAGACCGAGAACAGTCATCAAGGCGTTAGTGCTTAAAACCGTAATACTAGCGCCGACCGCCTTCAATTCTGGAATCAAAAGGAAATTCATGATAACGCTGACAACTGTCACTATCACCATGTTCCTGGTATTTTTCCGCTGTTCGTTACTGGCATTCAATAAAGAACCGATAGGAAAATTTATGAAAATGAAAAATAGAGAAATTATTGATATCTGCAGTGGCAGAACCGCACCACCGTAAGCATCTTTAAAAAGCAAAACTAATTTATCTGCCAAGACAAGCGCGCCGACGATTATCGGCATAGAAATGATTATTAGATAATTCATAGCCCGCTCGAAAGAAACAGCTAACTGTCCCCTATTTTCCTGCCAATAAGCGCTCATCGCCGGATAAAGCGAAGCCGTAAACGCGGAAGGCAAGAATTGCAAAGCAAAGATTATCTTAAAGGCAACCTGATAAAGGCCGACCTGCTCATCACCAGCCAAAAGAGAAAGGACGACTGAATCAAAATAAGTGTATAATCTTTGAGAAACAGCATAAAGAGCGAAGGGCCAGCTAAGAGAAATAATTTCTAAGGATAGCGCGCGATCAAAAGCTGGTTTCAAAGATAGCGACCAGTATTTTTTTACTATACCCAAAGAATATAAAAAATTAAAAACACTGGCCAAGGCTAAGGCGGCCATTGCCGGAATCAAACCGCCGCCCAAAAGAAGAGCGCCATAACCGACAACTAAAACGATGACCTGAAAAATCACCGAAGAAATGCTTTCATATTTTAAATTATGAAAACCACGGGAAACCGCAAAAAAAGTAGCGGTGAAAGAATCCAAGACCATGGAGACGCAGGAAATATAGACGAGTTGGCGAGTTAAGTCATCATAACCCAAAGCGTTGATAGAGATTACTACTGCCGCTAAAGCCAGAAGCGAAAGCCCGATTTTCATACCTAAAATATTCGCTAGCCAAGCAGAAGCTTTTTTAGCTTCTTTGGCTACTTCCCTAGTCAAAACATTGGCAAAACCCAAATCAATAACGATAGCGAAAATAGTGGTAAAAGAGATAGCTAAATAGTACTTACCAAGCATCGCCGGGCCAATATGGCGGGCCAAAAGAGTAAAATAAGTAAAAGAAATTACTTTTTGGATTATCAGGGCTAATGTTAGATAAGAAGTGTTCTTAGCGATATTGCCGACCTTATTCATAAACGAATTTATTCCTAATATAAAGGATTATAACAGCTCTTGATTATTTTTAAAACTTATGCTAATATACTGCCATATTATATTAGCATAAAATAAACATATTTATAACTAGCTGATTAAGCTGGACGATTTTTTATGAAAAAAGAAACCCACCCTAAGTATTATCCGAATTGCCAGGTTTCCTGTGTCTGCGGCAATACTTTTGAAACCGGCTCCACTGAACCGGAAATTAAAGTCGAACTCTGTTCTGCTTGCCATCCTTTCTACACTGGCAAACAGAAATTAGTCGATACTGCCCGCCGCGTCGAAAAGTTTACGGCTAAAGTAGCCGCTAAAGACACTGTCGTCGGCAAGAAAGGCAAGAAAGTCAAAAAAGCGGAACGCGCTGAAAAGAAGGCTAAAAAAGAAGTTGTCGTAAAGACCACTAAAGACTTCAAAAAGATTGCCCAAGTCAAATTAGACAAGAAATAACTTCAATAAAAAAACAATCGTCTTAGCCAAGACTAGCATTAATCTGCTATAATAGGTTTAAATGACGATTGTTTTTTATTAGGAATAAACATATGTTCGAAGACATTAAACAGCGCTTTGCGGCCATAGAAAGCCGCTTAAGCGACCCGGCGCTGATGGCTGATCAAAAAGAATTGGTCAAAGTCTCCCAAGAACACGCCAACTTAAAAACGGCGATTTCTTTGATTAACGAATTAGAGAAAGCTTTAGAGGCTAAAAAACAGAACGAAGCGATTATCGCTAACGATGAAGAGGCTGACTTAAAAGAGCTTGCCGTTTTAGAAAACGAAGAATTAACCAGCAAGATTAGCCGTCTAGAAGAGGAACTAGAGGAAGAACTGCATCCAGATAGCCCGAATGATAAGAAAAACGCCATAATAGAAATCCGAGCTGGCACCGGCGGCGATGAAGCGGCTTTATTTGCCGGCGACTTATTCCGCATGTATTCACGCTTCTGCGAACACAAGGGCTGGAAAATGGAATTAATAGATTCTAGCGTTATCGGTATCGGCGGCTTCAAAGAGGTGATATTCACGGCCAAGGGCGCCGGGGCTTACGGACTTTTGAAACACGAAGCCGGCACGCACCGCGTCCAAAGAGTACCAGAAACGGAAAAACAAGGCCGCGTTCACACTTCGACGGCCACAGTCGTCGTTCTGCCGGAAGCGGAAGAAGTTGATATTGAAATCAAAGCCAATGATATCCGCATCGATACCTTCTGTTCCAGCGGACCGGGCGGACAAAGCGTTAACACCACCTATTCAGCTATCCGCATACTCCATATACCGACTGGCATCATCGTCAGCTGCCAAGATCAAAAATCCCAGCACCAAAACAAGGAAAAGGCTTTACAAGTCTTACGTTCCCGTCTTTTAGCTAAGCAAGAAGAGGAAAGACGCTTGGCGGATTCCAATGCCAGGCAAAATCAAATAGGCGCTGGCGATCGTTCTGATAAAGTCAGAACCTATAATTTTCCGCAAGACCGCATCACCGACCACCGAATAAATGAATCATGGCATGGCATCACCCGCCTAATGGATGGCGAAATTGACGACCTGGTTGAAAAACTAAAAAAAGCGGCCAAGGATAATTCTCACGCCTAAGCAATGACTATTAAAGAATTACTAGCCGCTTCTAATATAGACCGCAAAGAGGGAGAAATTATCTTGTCTTCCCTGTTAGCTTGCCGCCGCGAATGGCTTTTGTCACACGATGAAGAAATGGTAGATGAAGAAAGGTGCCTCGCCTTCCAAGAAGCTTCAAAAAAAAGACAAGCTGGCTGGCCGGTTGCTTATCTTTGCGGCCGCCAAGGATTTTATGGTTATGAATTCAAGGTTTCTAAAGATGTCTTGATACCCCGCCCCGAAACAGAACTTTTAGTCGACCAGATACTAGCGGCGCTTACCAGGCAAGAACAAGCGGCATTGCTGGCGGATATCGGGACTGGATCGGGCGCCATAATCATATCCTGCGCCAAAAATGAAAAAATAGCTGATTTAAAAGCCAATGACCTGCTTACCATAGAAGCTCTTGATGTATCAAAATCCGCTCTAGATATCGCCAAGCAGAACGCTGTTAATAATGAAGTTTCTCATTTAATAAATTTCTACGAAAGCGACCTCCTGGAAAAACGTTTAAAAGACTGGCAAAATTTTAACGGCCGCCTATTTTTAGCGGCTAATCTTCCCTATCTGAGCCAGGAGCAGATTATTGCTTCGCCTAGCATCCAAGAAGAACCGCGTCAGGCTTTAGACGGCGGCGGCAACGACGGTCTAGAAATCTATTGTCGCCTTTTCAAACAATTAAGCGATAATGGACTTTGGACAAAAATATCCCTGCTGATTTGCGAAATAGATCCGAGCCAATCAATCCCGATTAGCGAAAAAGCAAAAACGGCGATTGGGGATAGCTCTTTAGAAATAAGCATCAAAAAAGACCTTTCCGCCAAAGACCGCTTCCTCATAATAAAACCCCGCTAAGAATAACGGGGTTTTATTTTTATTTATCTTATTTATTTTCCTCCGGCTTGGCTTCGGCTTTTTCTGGATTTTCAGGCGGCGTATTTTCTTCCGCTGATACCTGTTTGGGGGCGGCGATGGAAACGACTAGAGCCTCAGAAGGATTAAGCACCTCTATTCCCTTAGGCAAAGATAGGTCGCTAACTTTCAAATGGCTATCCAAAGAATCAAAGGCGCTGATATCGACCTCAATATGCTCAAGTAAATTACCAGGTAAACACTCGACATCTAAAGCGTCGAGATCTTTTATCAAAGTTCCGCCCAGCTCTTTAACGGCGCGAGATTCACCGACAAAAAGCAAAGGAATGGAAGTCGAAACTTTTTCCTTCATATCAACTTGGAAAAAATCGATATGGACTAATTCGCCCTTGATGGCGCCACGGCGAACATCTTTAATAATTACCTGATGCGCCTTACCCTCGATTTCTAAATCGATCAAACTAGACTCTCCCGCCTGCTGGAAAGCCTTCTGGGTTTCCGACTTTTTTAATTTCAAACTCAAATTCTTAACATGGCGTCCATAGATGACACCCGGCAGATAATCGCTACTTAATCTTTCATCTTTTTGTCGCGGCTCGGCCGCTAATTTGATGTTCATATTTTTTATGTTAATAGCTTATCCTTGATCTAATTATTATATTCTCGATTATGCCGACTATTATAAGCAAAGAAAGAAGCGAACTGCCGCCATAACTAACAAACGGTAGAGGCAGTCCGACAACTGGCACTAAAGCGGAAACCATGCCGATATTAACGAACATCTGGATAAAGACTAAGCCGGCGGCGCCAATAATAAAATAAATGCCAAAGTCGCTATTTATTTTAGGCAAAGCCCTAAAACAGCGGAAAAAGAATACCGAATAAAAAATGATTATCATCAGGGCTCCGAAGAATCCTAATTCTTCAGCAATGACGGCAAAAATAAAATCCGTCTGCGCTTCCGGCAAGAATTTTAATTGCGATTGTGAACCGAAACCGACGCCTTTGCCAAATAAACCGCCGGAGCCGATAGCGATAGTCGACTGAACGGTGTTATAACCAGAACCAAGGGCGTTAGCGCTAGGATCGATAAAATTAAGGATGCGGTCTTTCTGGATAGAATTAAAAAAGAAAAGCCAAGCGAATAAAGCTAAAACGAATATAGATAAAAATATCCCCGCTAGATAACGGCGATCAAAACCAGCGGCAATCACCAGAATCAGCCAGATAGCCCCTAAGATCAAGGACGAACCGAAATCCGGTTGCATAACGATCAAAAACATCGGCAAAGCGGCGATAATTCCGGAAATCAGCAAATGGCGAAAGGTCTTGACCTTGGTTGCTAAATCCGCAAAATAACTGGAAAGAAAAAGGATTAAAGCGAGTTTGGCTAATTCCACCGGCTGGACAGCGAAACCGCCGACAAAAAACCAACCTTTAGTTCCGTTGACTGTTTCACCCAAAAACAGAACCGCGCCCAAAAGAATGAGAAAAATAAAATAAATATAGCGGCTCAATGACTTGAGCGAATGAAAATCGATAAAAGAAACGATGAACATCACTAAAAATCCCAGCAAAGCCGAGATTAGCTGTTTATGGAAATTCAAGAGATTAACGCTTCCCCTTCCCAAGGCGACACTGTATATTTCCACTAAGCCAAAAACGACCAGAAGCAAGACAGCGGAAAACATTATCCAATCAAAATTCTTTAAATACAGTTTAATCCTTGAAAACATAAGCTTTTAATCATTTATTCGCCACTAGACTGGTAGCGCAAGTAGACTGAATCATCGATAATGTTTATATCCGGCTGGATATCAACCCGGCTAGCTCTTATTTTTCCCGGCCAAGACAAAGAAACTTGCTGTGAATTACCGCTGATAAAATTAGCCAGATGATAACTATTTATTCCAACTAGTTCCGAACCCTGAAAAAGAGCGATAGTTAGAGGGACGTCATAATAACCAAAAGGAGAGGGGTTACTGATTTCAAAATCGAGATGATTATAATCCTGATTAGCGGCGGCGTAAGAATCAGGCTGATTGAAAGAAATATTGTTAACCTTGAAATCTAAGCGCGACTGGCGATAACTTTCCCAATCACTTATTTCATGGGCGTTTATCCTCTGCCAAAAGACATTATTGATTTCAAAAGAAACCCCGCTCGCATCACCGCCTAAATCCTGGTTCAAGGCGTAAACATATTTTTCGCCTCCCGGTAAAATAAAAGATTGGCCGCAAACCACATTCTCACCAGATTTTTTAAAGCAATAATTAAAACCGGAGAAAAATCTATCATTAGGATTCTTCAGTAAAACAGCTAAATCAAAATTGCTTCCTGATTTAAAAATCGATAAAGCCGAGGCCTGTATAGCTTCGTTTCTTTGGCGCGGTGCGGAAACCTGAGGATCGATTTCCTGATCGCCGGGATTAAGGAAATAGATTAAATAATTATAAACGGAAAATATAATCAGGCCGGCGGAAACGATAACCAAAAAAATAGTTAAGATTTTTAATAAGCGGCGGCGATTAACGGAAAGCCAGAGGCCGATACTCATATCCTTCAAACTTAATCCTTCTGGATCGCGATAAGAAGCGAGGTCTTTTTCCGAGAGGCCGTTTTCTTGTTTGCTCATATTTATGATATAATATTGATACTAAGATTATAGCACTTATAAGCGATAATTTGAATCCTTGATATGTTAAAAAACGATTGTCCGGCTAGCGTCAGCCAGAAAATGAAAGATGAATATAGACGCAATTTAAATTTATTAACCGGCGGTAGCGGCCGTCTGCTCTTAGTGGCCGGCGACCAGAAAGTCGAGCATTTAAATGATGATTTCTTCGGCCGCGGCATATCACCAGAAGACGCGGAACCGGAACACTTATTCAAAGTGGCCGCCGCTTCTAACGGCGGAGTCTTGGCTACTCATTTAGGCTTTATTTCCCGCTATGGCCAAGACTATCCAAATCTGCCTTATATAGTAAAAATCAACGGCCGAAGCAATCTCGGATCATTTGAAGAAAAATTAGCCGGAGATACTTGGTGGAATATTGAACAGATAATAAATTTCAAAAAACAAAGCGGCCTGAAAATCGCCGGCATCGGTCTAACTATCTATCTAGGAAATAAATACGAAACAGCCATGCTTAGCCAAGCCGCTCAGCTTATTTTTGAGGCGCACCAAGCGGGATGAGTAGCTATAGTCTGGATGTATCCGCGCGTCCCCAA
>CAYPAS010000027.1:0-9625 GCA_964408785.1 uncultured Gammaproteobacteria bacterium
CATAATTGGCAGTATCAGAAAACTCAGTAAAGATAATGATTTTTCTATTTTTCTCCCGACTTATCGATGAGGTTATTTTTTCTTTGAAAAAATTATATTTCGGATCTTCGCTAACCGATTGCCATTGGTCTTGTATTTCCTTCAGTAAGTAAATATCTTTTTTTAGCGCGTCTTTGAATCCAGGCTGCATTTCAGAAACTGGAATTTCTAATAACCCCTTGCCTTTGAGCCGAGAAATCAAATCTTCAAGCTCGCTTTCGGTCTTTTCTTCAAGCTCCTGAGTGGACGGCAAAAAGCCTTTCTTATAAATCGGCACTACGCCTCTATTTTCATACCAATCAAGCATCATCTCGGATGACGCTATCATATTTTTCAAAGAAGCGCGAAAAGACCCCATTGAACTCTCAAAGCGCCTCACCAGCAAACGGCGCATGAATTTTGCCACGTTTACTTGAGCTTGGGTAATGCGCTGTATTTTCTCCTCCGGTGTCGCCTCGTTCTCATCTTCGTCTTCATTTTCGATCAAATTATTAATGAATTTTGATCCGGCTTTTATATAGTAGGCCGGCTTATAGCGAGCGCCTTCAAACCCCGCAGAATTATCCGGCGAAGATATTTGATTCAAAGTTTTAACATAAAGCTCAGCCAAATCTCCCAAGTCATATTCGAGCAATTCCGGATCTTTGACTTTGGCAAAAGCGACGCCCTGCTCTTTTAAATCTTTCTTATAATCCTCAATCTCATCCAAATCTAAACGAGAACGACGGATAACCAACGGCTCAATCATCGTTCGCAAATCATTGGCGATCGATTGCAATTCAGTGGCGATCTCTGACGCATCTGCATCGTCCTGCTTCGCCGAATTCCTAATACCGCGCCTGATTTTCTTGTAGCGCTTGAACAGATCGTGAAATGATATACTAAGATTTTCAACTGTCTTGATAGTTGACTGTCCGGGCGTGCTGAATAATTTGATCAAAGCATAAATATCCTTAGGATCATTATTGAACGGCGTCGCCGACAAAGCCATTACAAAATTACCGGCGCATAATTTGTGTAATTGCTTATAATTATCCGTATCTTCATTGCGATGTTTATGCGCTTCGTCTAAAATAATCAACAAATCATTCTCATCATCACCGTGACGACTAAGCGCTTCTTCCACCTTGCCGGTGGTGTATACAAACCCCTTAAAGTCAAATTCATTCAAATAGTCTTTCCATTGCTCCTCGAGATGTGGCGGCGCTATAATAATAGTCTTTAACCCGAGATTATGGGCGATGGTCGAAGCAATAATACTTTTTCCCAAACCGACTACATCAGCAATGATCACGCCGCCGAAACGCTTAATCCGATCAATGCCGAGATTGACCGCATCTTTCTGATATTTAAGATCGGAGAATTTACCAGCGGTTATTTGTTGCGGGGTTTTCATCCCCTCAACCTCTTCCACAGAAAAATACTCATCCAACACGCGATAATACATTAATTTCGGATCTGGTAGCTGATACAGCCAAATCTTTTTCTTCACTTCCGCCAAAAATTCTTCTGAAGTTTCTATATCGGAAATCACGATATTACTTTTGTCGTTCCAAGCCTCTTCAAAACGAGCCAAATCTTCCTCATAGTAATGTTTCTCAATCAAGACTCGATTAAATTCCTTTTGTCCTTTGAGACCGGAATGCGTTAAATTACTGGAACCTTCAATAACAACTCCAGGCTTTTCTCCGTTCTCCGAATATTCTTTCTTGTTGTGCAGAATATAGAATTTAGAATGATTTGCTTGAGCTGTCTTTTTTATCTGCAAACTGCCATCCTTTATTTTCTGCAAAAATATTTCAAAAGCTTTTACTGATTCGTCATTATCAAAATAATCAGTATCGTTGAAAATCTTTGAAAAATTATCAATATAATCTACCTTAACTCTTGAACGAGAGGTCGTTTTCGTGTCTGTCGTGTTATTGTCCAAATTCAGATCACCAAAAGACGAAATTTTTTCGATAATATTTTTATCAATATCCATCCCAACTAATATTCTGACCTGTTTATCTTTCAATTCATCATGCAAGTCATGAAATCCTGAAAAATAAAAATAACCAACCAAAGCGTCAATCCTGTCGCAGTTAGGCAAAATATCTTTTAGATTTGAAGATAGCGTATTGGATCCAATATTTGTTATTACTGACATATATTATAGATTATTTTTATGCTAAATAATTTTATACCGCACACTCCTTCCCTCACCTAATCTCTCAATCTTCTTCATGTCCAACAATTTATTCAAGGCTTGTAAAACTGTCGGCGCGGGCATTTTCAGAACTTCACGGATTTCTTTTGGCGTTACTTCCTTGTGCTCGAGAATAAATTGCCATACCGCCAGCTGCTTTTCGGAAAGCAAGGTTTCAATTCTTTCTTTCTGACTTAACTCTACCGCCATTTTCGCTTGATCGCGGATAATTTCTAAGAAAAACAAAAGCCACGAAACTATTTTTGGTTCTTCGTCATTTAAAGTTTTTTGACTTTGATTGAGCGCCAGGTAATACGCGTCTTTATTATCTTCAATAAATTTCTCATGAGAAACATATGGTACGAAGTCATAGCCGGTTTTTAGCAATAACAAATTCGTCAATACACGCGAAGTGCGGCCATTACCATCTTGAAAAGGATGGATCTTTAAGAATTCCAAAACAAAATTGCCGATGACAAGCAACGGATGGATAATTTTTTCTTCCAGCGCCTTTTGTGTCCATTCAATCAGCTCGGTCATTTCTTTCTGTGTTAAAAACGGCGGTGTCGGTTCAAAGACAATGCCAACGACATTGCCACTTTTATCATAAGCTGCAACTGTATTATCGCCGAATTTGTATTCGCCCAGATGCCCCTGATCTTTGTCTGAATATTTTAAAAGCTCTTTGTGAAAATGCTTGATCGTATTCTCACTAAATTTAATAGTTTGCCAAGACTCAAACAAATTTTCAATAAGCTCTTTGTAACCAGCCACTTCCTGCTGGTCACGGGTATTGAATTTTTGAATCTTTAGTCCGCTCTTAAACAGCTTTTCTATTTCTTCGTTGGAAAGCTTAGCGCCCTCAATGCGTGTTGAAGAACCGGCTGACGTAATAACAGTCGATCTTTTAAGTATGGTCAAAATCTGGGGTGATAAATTAACCCCAGCCGTCCACATACCCTGATAGCGCTCAATCTCCGCAATAAAACCCTGAATCTTTTGAGCTTCAGTTATGTCTTTAAAATTGAACCTTTTTAGAAATTTATCTTGCATAAATTATTCGCATATATTAGCTATATGTTATTATATGCGATTATATGCGATTAGTCAAATAGAAAAGAGCCATATCCACGATACAGCTCTTTAAAATCTCAATATTTTAGCTAATACTACATCATTTTTTTTCTAATAAAGGCTGGCACGCTCAAATCGTCATCCTCTTTATTTATCGGCTTTTCTGCTTTCTTTTCTAAGGCTGGCTTGACTGGAATGCTTTTAAAGACAGAGAATTTATTTTTATCTTTATCGGCCGGCGCTGGCGTAGCGCTATTTTCATTTTCTTTATCCGTAATAAAAGCCGTCGGTATATAAGATTTGGCAGTATCCGTCTTCTGGTTGCGTCCGTGACCGTCGAAACCGGTGGCGACTACGGTTATCTTGATCTGATCTTTCATTTTTTCATCAACAACAGCACCGAAAATTATCTTAGCATCTTCATCGGCCGCCGAAGTTATCACTTTAGCCGCCTCGCTAACCTCGGTCATACTCAAATCTGGACCACCAGTAATAGTAAAGACAATTCCTCGGGCGCCATCGATAGACATATCCAGTAAATTAGAATTTATGGCGTCTTTAGCGGCTTCTATTGCCTTGTTTTCACCGGAAGCCGTGCCGATTCCCATCAATGCTGAACCGGCGTTAGACATAACCGCCTTAACATCAGCAAAATCGGCATTAATGATTCCCGGGACAGTAATTATTTCAGCGATACCCTGGACTCCTTGGCGCAGAACATCATCAGCAATCTTAAAAGCATCGAGCAAAGAGGTGCGCTTATCAATAACTTGTAATAATTTATCGTTAGAGATAGTAATTATCGTGTCGACTTTATCGGCTAGTTCGGAAAAGGCTCTTTCGGCAATATTCTTTCTTTGGCCACCCTCGAATATAAAGGGCTTAGTAACTACAGCCACCGTTAAAGCGCCTAAATCCTTGGCAATCTGAGCTACTATTGGCGAAGCGCCAGAACCGGTGCCGCCGCCGAGACCGCAAGTTACAAAAACCATATCACAATCCTTCAAAGCCTCCCTTATTTCGTTCTGAGATTCTTCCGCGGCGCCCTTGCCTAAATCCGGATTCATTCCGGCTCCTAAACCTCTAGTAACGGTTTTGCCGATATGTATTTTTTCCGCCGCTTTATTATAGTGCAAAGCCTGGACATCGGTATTGATAGCCACGAAACTAACGCCTTTGATGCCATTGGCAATCATACGGTTAATAGCACTGCCACCACCGCCACCGACGCCGACGACTTTTATCTTAGCAAAGGTTTCTATTTCTGGTTTAACTTCAGCCATAAAATTTTCTATTAATATTTATTTGGGCATTATCTTGTTCCAGAGCCCCTTGGTTTTTTCTAATATGCTGGAAAAATTCTTCGTCAGATTATTTCCACCGGCCGCCTCGCCTTCCGTGTGGCTTCCCCAAATAACCAAGCCGAGAGCGGTTAAAAATTCTGGATTCTTAACTTTATCGATAACGACATTGATATTCTTAGCGGCGCCAACGGCGGCGGGTAAACGCAAACGTCTCTTGGCGGTTTCTACTAAGCCATTAAGCTCAGCGCCACCACCGACAAAAATCGCCCCCGCTGGCAGCATACCGGAACGATCTATCTTTTTAAATTCCTCATCAATCTTATCAAAGATTTCTTCGACACGAGCGTTGATTATCTCTGCCAAATATTTATGAGAAATTGAATCAATATCATCATTAACTTCTTCTTCCTTCACTAATTGGCTGACATCGATTTCATCTTTTTTATCTATCGATTCATAATCAGTAGTACCATATTCTTTCTTTATCCGCTCCGCTAAATTTATTGGACAGCGCAGACCAATAGCAATATCAGAAGTAATGTGTTCGGCCCCTATCGGCAATATAGCTGTGTGGATAAGATTTCTTTCTTCATAGACAGCTAAAGATGTCGTGGAAGAACCGAGATTTATCAAGCAAACGCCGAGCTCTTTCTGCTTATTGCTTAAAACAGCCTCGGAAGCGGCCAAAGGAGCAATGACTAAATCTTCGATTTCTAAACCAGTACGATAAATCGCTTTAGTTAAATTTTTAATCTGGGTGCTTAATCCCTGGACAATCAAAGTTTCTACTTCTAAACGGATACCGTTCATGCCAATGGGATCCTTGACGTCATTCTGATTATCAACACTAAATTTTATCGGAATGACATGAAGAATTTCATAGTTAACAGGAACAGCTAAGGCTCTAGCGGCTTCTATAGAACGATTAACATCATTATCACTTATTTCACCATCACTGCGACTAACAGCCACCACCCCTTTGGAGCGTTCACATTTAATATAGGGGTCATTTATGCTAACCCAGACGCTAGTAATCGGTACGCCAACCAAGCGCTCAGCTTTTTCTAAGCAGGCTGAAATAGAAGAAGTGGTTTCTTCTATACTGTTAACGATACCGCGGTTAACTCCAGAAGTCGGGCCAGAAACAGCGCCGATAATCTGCAATTCATCGCCAGCCGGACCGGCAATCTTTTGGCCGATAACCAAGCGGATAGAGGTTGAGCCTATATCCAGACCGGCGATAATATTATCCTTCATAAGGTTTAAAGACTTTATCGCTAATATATAAAACTAGCAATTCAAGAGAAATTATTGCTGTTAATATTATACAAAATTTCTAAAAATATCACAATTCCCTCTCAACCCGAAAATCACTTAATATAACCAGTTGGAAAAAAATGACGGGAAAAACATAACTACAATAGCGCCAGCTGCCAAAAAAACCCCCAAAGGTAAGCGATCTTTGCCGTTTTTTCCGGCAAAAGCGATCAGTGCCAAGCCGACAAGCGAGCCTGCTAAATAAGCGATTAATATTGCCGCCGCCAAGGAATTCGCTTGGGGTAAAATTATTCCCAAAGCCAGGCCTATCCAAATATCGCCTTGGCCAATTCCCCGCCCCTTAGTCAATAAATACTGCAAAAGGAAAAAGGCGACGGCCAATAAAGCATAGAGCAATAAACCCCGCCCTAAATAATCAAATAAACCACTATAAGCGCCTAAATCGGTAAGCAGAGCCAGTCCATGCTGATAAATCAGGAAAGCTGAAATTGCTTTAAGAAAAAATAAAGCGATTGTCAGCGGTAAAAGCAAAGTAACTGGCACTAATTGCCAACGCCAATCATAAACAAAAACAATAATCAAAGCGGCCGCCGCTAACCAATCAATCAGCAGTCTTAAGAAAAAAATAATTTCATGATTTCTATAAACAGAAAAATCCTGGAAGTGCCGATAAAAAATAACGGAAAAAATTAGCGCTGTCGCCGCTTCAACTAAAGGATATTGCCAAGAAATCTTTTTCGCGCAATAACGGCAACGCCCCTTTAGATTTAAGAAGCTTAAAATCGGCAGATTATCATACCAATGGATTAATTTGCGGCAAAGCGGACAAAAAGATCTTCCTTCTAAACTTTCGCCGGCCTGCCAGCGCCAAATAAGACTATTTAAAAAACTACCGATAATCGCTCCAAAAATAGCGACAAAACTTATCAAGATTTTTTCCATATCCAGGTTAATTAATTATTTATAGAGCCTTCCCAGCCGAGATTAACCGCCTCTTTAAAATAGGAATCGGCAAGCGCCTGATCGCCTTTTTCTTGTAAAAGCAAGGCGATAGCTAGTGGCCAATTATAATCATTGGGGCTTCTTAGCTGGCCATGGCGCAAATAGATAATGGCCGAAGCAAAATCACCAGCCAAATAATAAGAATCAGCCGCCTTCTTTAAAAAAACCAAATTAGAAGGGTTGTCGTTGTAGGCCAAGCGATAATTAGCGGCGGCGGCTAAAAAATCGCCCTTTACCAAAGCCGTCTCACCTAAACCGCTATAAAGGAGTTGTCTATTAACCCGCAAATCTTGCAAACGATAATAATCGAGAGAGTTATCAGATATTTCTGGCAGGGTCATAAGCGCTAGATTATAGGCCTTTTCAGCTTTTTGGTAATTTTTATTCAGCAAAGCCAGGCGGCCCGCTTCTAAATAAGCTGGGGTCCATAGAGGAGAAATCGTGAACACTTGATTTAAGGAATCTTCAGCCAAAGAATACTGACCTAAATAACTTTGAATATTAGCCAGGGCTAAAAAACCACGATAATCATTTTCCGATAACGGTAATAAATGCTCTATATTTTTTAACTCTTCACTGAAAACAGTTTTTTCTGATAAATCTTGATTGGGGTTGATATCCGACAATAGAAGCATGGCCAGAGAACGTCCGTAAATCTTTTGATAATAATCATTGGTCTTAGAATTTTCTAAAGCCTGATAATTTTCTAAAGCCGCTAAAGGCTGGCCCGCATCAATATTGGCTATTGATAATTTAAAATAATAATCGGCCAAAGATTCCCGATAAATACTTCTAAAATCCTCAAAAGAAACAACAGAAACCAACAATAAGGCAATAATCCAGAGCGAGCGGCGCCTTAATTTATAATCAACAGCGCCTTCATTAACTATTGCTGCTAAAATAGCTAAATAAATCCAAAAATAAAATTCACTACCGACCGTGGAAAAATTAAACAAAAGAAAAACCAGATAAAACAAAACACCCAAAGACAAAAAGATCGACAAGCCCTGCTGTTTATAGCGAGCTTCTCTGGTTAAAATAAAGAAGCCGAAATACAAAAACAACAGGGAGGCTAGACCAAGAAAACCAAAACTTAAAAGCGCGTCTAAAATAAAATTATGAGCCCTATCGGCCGACTGGCCGACACTCATAAAAGACGCCCAATCCCTAGAATAATATTTAATAAAAATATCTTGTCCGCTGTCTGACCCATGACCAAAAAACGGCGCCTCGATTATTCCAGAAACAGCGGCGCCAAAAAGCTGAGAACGCGCCTCCAAACTACTAGCGCGAGAACCAAAATTCTTCAAGAAAAACGAAGAATAAAGCAGGACTGCTAGCAAAAAAACCAAGGCAGCGGCTAAAAATCTTTTACTAGCAAAAATTCGCCGCCATTTTTTTACCGCCGCTATAGCCAAAAAGGATAAAACTGCCAAGACCAGCACCAGGATAGCACTGCGGCTACCGGTCATAAACAAACAGCTTAACTGAAAAAAAGCAGACAAGGACCAAAAAAATTTCCCATAAAAATTCTTGTAATACCTAAACAAATAAAAATTCAAAGGGAAAACTAAAAGCAGCCAAGAAGCCAAAAAATTCGGTTGACCAAAGGTAGAAACAGTCCTCATTGTTAAATATGGCGGTTCTGACCAAGAAACAAAATCAATATTAACTATCTGCAAAAGACCATAAATCGCTACAATAGTTGCCGAAAAACCGGCGGCCGTAATTATCGCTGCCAACCTATCATCAAAACACTTCTTCCCCTTCAAATTTAAATTTACGAACAAAAGAAAGGCGAAAAAAATCAGATAAAACCAAGAACGCCATCCTGCCTGCCTTTCCAAACTACCCCAGAAACCGGCAGCTGGATCAACTGAAAACAAGCAGGAAAGCCCGATTACTAACAATAAAATTAAGGACGATTGAAAAAAATAACGCTTAACTAAATGATTGAGCGAAAAACCTGAATGACTAATAATCAATCTAACGATAGTTAGTATGGCTAGAGGCCAAATAAAAAGTCTGATTAATGCTAATTTACTAAATTCATGAATATGGTAAGTCGGGAAAAGATAAGAAAACCAGAGAGGAACGATAAAAACTGCCGCCAAAAAAAGAGCGTCAATCAAGATTTCTAAAAAAATCTCCCAAGAAAAATGGCTACGCTTAAAAATATTCATATCCTTAGATATAAATTATAGCAAACAAAAACCGGCGCTAGCAATCAAGCTAGCACCGGTTTCAACTTAAAAAATATGACGATTAACGAGAATGACGTCTAGTAAGGTTGTCCCAAACCACCAAAACCGGACTAGCAATAAAAATCGAGCTATAAGTACCGACGAAGATGCCAATAGTAAGTGCTAGAGCAAAATCCTTAACCGTATCACCACCGAAGAATAAAATCGCTAATAAGGCCAAAATAGAAGAAAATGAGGTGTTTATCGAGCGAGACATAGTCTGATTAACGCTGACATTTATCGTGTTTTCAAAATCTTCCCGACTCTTAGGCAAGTTTTCTCGAATACGGTCAAAAACGATAATGGTGTCGCTAACACTATAACCAAGAACGGTTAAAATGGCAGCAATAAACGGCGTGTTTATCTCTATTCCGTAAAAATGACCAAGCAAAGAAAAGGCACCCAAAATGAATAAAACATCATGGGCCAAAGCGATAATCGCGGCAACGCCGTATTTCCAAGAAGCAACCGGCTTAGACACCTTTCTAAAGGCAAAC
>CAYPAS010000028.1:0-9494 GCA_964408785.1 uncultured Gammaproteobacteria bacterium
AATATTATCGGATCAACCACCCTAACTATCAATGGCCCATATAACTCCGTTTATGTTTTCTGTGGTGGCAATAATCAGTGGTTTATATTATAATTTAATATATAGGCAGGGAATACCTTGCTGATTTAATAAATTTAATCGCAGGCCAGACCGGCCGCCGATTAGCAAAAAAATATGATAAAAAAAGAAGTAAAAATTGCCGGCATCGTCGTGCTGGTTTTGGTCGTTGTTGGTCTTATTATTTTCGCCCTTCAGAAAAAAGGCGGTATTGAAAATCTTGGCAGCCAGGGAGGGAACACCCAGGCCCCAGAAAAAATGTTAGAAGAACAGACCCCGGAAGCCGCTAAGGCGACCCAGGAACTTATTAATGAGATTAAGCCGGAAAATGCCACAGAAGAATCAGGTAATATAAAAACGATTAGTGTCGCTGAGACTGTCGGCACCACTACCGTTATGAAAGAAATCAAGGCAGTTGTCGTTGCTCCTGGCACCAGTGCCGTCGATATGGAAAGTGGCAAGGTTTTGACTGAAACAGGCAAGGTGGCTAACAATGAAGCCAAGGCCGGTTCTCAGGAAGCGCCGCAGCAGTCATTTCCGATTGCTAATAAGGAGGAATTGCCGAAATCAACCATTAAATTAGACGTCACCAGCAGCAGTTTTACTCCTAACACTTTCACCGTTAATCGCGGCCAGGCAGTAAGTTTGGCAGTTTCCAATGTTAATGAAACTACTTTTTCTGAGATTTTCCGTTTTGATGATCCGTCTTTAAGTGGCGTCGTTCTTGGTTTAGCTAAAGGAGAAACTAAGACTATAACTTTCAACGCTCCGGCCAAGGCTGGCGAATATTCTTTCTTCTCTGATATGTTCGACCACCGCGCTCAGGGAGCAGTCGGCAAAATGATTGTTAAATAAGGAAATAAAATCGCGGCTAGCCGATTTTATTGGCTAGCTTGATTTCATTTTCTTATATAAATACCTATGGAAAATAGGAATTATTTAAAAATCTTCGCTTTAGCCGGAATTTTTTCCTTGTCCATCCCTTTGGCCAGTCATGCTGCCTATATTACTAATGGCAACAGCCAGTGGACGACTGACGTTAATGGAATTTATTATCCCGGAAATATCGGCGTTGGTGCTGCTTCGGTTATCAGCGGGGCCAAGGTGCGCATAGCTTCTTCAACCGCTGAGGGTTTAAGAATTATTAGTGCTGAACATTTTTCGCCTTTTGTTATTCGTAATTCTGCCGATACCGCTGATTTATTTCGTGTTGATCAGTTTGGCAATATTACCGGCGGCAATGCGGCAGCCTGGTCTTTAAATGGAACCAGCTTATATCCGGCTAGCACTACTCATAACGTCGGGATTGGCAATACTAACCCCGGAGCTTATAAGCTTTATGTTACTGGCAGTACCTACCTTAATGGAGCAACCACTATTAATAGCTATGTAAACTCCGTAACTGGTTACCGTGTTAATGGCACGGCGGCTACTGGTACTTATTTGCGCGGTAACGGTACTAATTATGTTTCATCAACTATACAAGCTGGCGACGTGCCAACATTAAACCAGAATACTAGTGGTTATGCCGGTATACTTTATTCCGAAGACAATAGAACCATCAGCCCCAGTGAATTAACAGCCAGATATTTAAGATTCGGTTTTACTTCTTATAATAATAATAACGCTGCTCCTTGGGCGGATTTTTTGCATTTTCGCTCATATCAAGATTCTAGCGGCGGCAGCGATAATCTTTTAGTTTTAAATAGATATAACCTAGGCATGCGTCTTTATCAGCAAGCTTGGGGTACGACAACCGCCTACGCTTCGTATAAAGATATCGCTTTATCTGATAACTCGCCAGTGGTTAGTTATCTAACAAAATATACCTCTACTGGAACAACCGTTAGTATTGGTAAGTCGCTTTTTTATGATAATGGAACCAACATCGGAATAGGAACAACATCTCTTAGTGCAAGGCTTCATTTTAACACCCTGACCGGCGACGCTATAAATGCCGGAGGTGGCAAAATTACCAATCTTAATAGCCCAACAAACGCCACCGATGCTGTTAGGAAGGATTACGTTGATGATAACTTTGCCCCGATAGGTCTTGCTGGAAACGTTTTTGGTACTGGTACAGCTAATTATTTGCCAAAATGGACAGCGGCTCACACTTTAGCTAACAGTCAAGTTTACGAAAACGGCGCTAATGTTGGTGTGGGAACATCAAGTCCCTCTGCTAAACTGCATGTTATTGGCACAATGAAGGCTAATACTTTAGATTTATCTCCCTCTGGCGGTGCGTTTACTATTTCAGCCAGCCAGATAAATAGGACGGATGGATATGTTGAAATGCAGTATGCTGGTGGAAATGGGGTTAGGATGTTTGGTAGTACTACGTATCCGATTGTATTTTCTGGCACCGGCAACGTTGGGATTGGGACGACGAATCCTACTTCAAAATTATACGTGAATGGCACGGTTGCTCTTGGTAGCGGTGGATATTATGGACGCATCTATTCATGGAATCCTGGTTCTTATTTTTCAGATACCCCGAGCGCTATTATTTCTGGTATTAGTTCTGCTACGACCACGGCAACATCTTATCCTCAGTTAATCGTTCATAATCAAGAAGGGACTATAGGTAATTTTGCTGGTATTGGTTTTTCGGCAAAAGAAAGTAATTCTGGCGGAAATCAGGTCATTGGCGCTGCTATTATGACCCAGTTTGTTAATAAGGTGTCGGGCGGATGGAATTCCGGGGATTTACATTTTATAACAAAAAATCTTGGCGTCATGAATGATGCCATGGTCGTTAAATATAATGGCAATGTCGGAATTGGGACGACTAATCCTATATACGGGACAGACATTGTTAAAACGGGAGTAGCCGCACAGTTAAGAGTTTCTTCAGGTGTTGGAGGTTCTAATTATACTGGGGGTATTAGATTAGGGGCTTATGATTCCACTCAAACCGCTGATATATTATTTACAGCTGCTGGTCAGAATTCATTAACCATTGCTACTAATTACGTAAGTGGTGCCAATGCTATTTATTTAAAACCTGGCACAGTGACCGCTCTCACGGCTTTGGGCAGTGGCAACGTTGGCATCGGCACGACTAGTCCTAATGTCAGGCTTTACATAAACGGCGGCACCGGTGATGTTCTTAATGCTGGCGGCGGTAAAATTGCTAATGTTAATAATCCGGTAAATGCCGGCGATGCCGCTAATAAAAAATATGTTGACGATAATTTTCAGGTTAAAGGTAATTATTTTTTACAGAATGGTAACTCTTTTGGGGCTACAGCAGTTTTAGGGACAAATGATAGTTATGGTTTGAATTTAGAAACCGCCAACGCAGCCAGGATGTCAATCTCATCTTCTGGTGTTGTTAATTTTAATATTCCAGAAGTGACCAGCGCGTTTGCTATAAGTAGTGCCTCGTTGGGTGGTCCAAGATTTAGTGTTGATGATGCTAACAGCAGAATATTCTTTGACGGTGATGTGGGTATTGGTGTTATTACTCCGGCCGCTAAATTAGATATTGATGGTACTATTAAAATAAGCGGTGGCAACCCTGGTGACGGTAAAGTTTTAACTTCCGATGCCAATGGTTTAGCTTCTTGGGTTACTCCAGCGGCTGGCGGTGTTACTTCAGTTACCAGTACTGATGGTACTTTAACCATAAGTCCTAATACCGGCGCTGTGGTTGCTTCTTTGAATTTAGCCAAAGCAAATACTTGGACAGCAGCTCAAACATTTAATGCCAGTACTACTTTTCCTGGCAGTGGCATTTGGGGTTCTAGTGGCAACGTGGGTATTGGGACGACGAACCCGGGGGCAAAGTTGGATGTAATCGGGTCAGTAAGATCTAGTAGTCAGTTAATATCTACTGTTGCTAGTGGCACAGCTCCTTTGTCCGTGAGTTCTAATACTTTAATCACGAACCTTAACGCCGACTTTTTGGATGGGAATCACGCTGCTGATTTCACTACCAGGAACGACGTGGCTTATTTAGGAACTGTTACTTTTAATCAAACTGGGACGACTACGGCGGATTTTATTACTAAGCTTGAAGACATGGGCGCTTTTGACAATTATCATAGCATTATGAAGGCCACCTGGAACTATGCCGGTAATGCTGATATTATGGACACTGGTTTTGGCACTTTAGAATTAGCGGGTTGTGTTGTAGAGACTTGGACTGACAATGCTGATGATGTCACGCGGGGAAATATCCATGTCCGCGTGACACGACCGACGACTGGCGGTGGTGGAGGACAGATACTCGTTTATAATGATCAAGGCAGCACTTACTCTCCTGGTTGGCGGCAGATTTGGAATTCTTCAACTGACGGCACCGGCTCCGGTTTAGATGCTGATTTATGGGACGGCAATCAGTTTGCTTCTTATCTTAATCAGGCGGTTTTAACGACTAGTGCACCAACTTTTTCCGACTTAATTTTAAGTGGCGGCGATCTGACTATCAATAATAATAATGGCGGCATTAATTTTAACGATAGCTCGGCTTATTGGTTAAAGACCGCAACTAGTTGGGGTATATATTGGGATACTACCAATAATCAGATTAAATTTAATGGCAACGGTATAACTCGGTCATTTATTGACCTTGATGATGGTGCGTCTTATTTTAATGGCAACGTCGGCATCGGCATCACTAATCCAAGCAATAAACTAAGTTTTAGCGCTAGCACCACTGAAGTTAAGATAGGCTTGAACGGCGGTTACGTCCGCGGTCTCACTATTACTCCGATTGATGACACTGATGCCGTTTCCAAGGGTTACGTTGATCAAAATTTTGCTCCTAAAAGTAGTAGTGCTTTTATTCAAAACGGCAACTCTTTTGGAGCCACCGCTACTTTAGGCACTAACGACAACAATCGCTTGGATTTCGAGACTAACAATGCCACCAGAATGACTATTTATAATAATGGGAATGTGGGCATTGGTACGACGGTGCCAAGTGCGAATTTAATGGTAAATAGAAGCTCGATGGCTGACCCGTCCTTAACTTTTGGGAGTGCTGCAGCTACTATAATTAGAAGCGAATTTGGGGAATTTGCTTTTGGTATGGCTTCAACTTCTCCGAATAGATTGTGGATTCAGGGTAGATATACAGGAAATGCAGCTAGAGATATTTCAATTAATCCTCTTGGGGGAAATGTTGGGATTGGAACGACGGCGCCACTTACTAAATTACATGTAGTTGGTAGCGGCTCATTTGGTGACTCTATTACTTCTAGCAATGCTATTAGAGCCTTAAATTTAGTTTCGACTGATGCGGTGATGAGAATTATTAGAATTTCCGATGATGCTAGTACGGCTGGCCCCTCATTAGAATTATTGCATCGCACAACAGCTGATGGTGCGAATACCAAATGGTGGGATATGGCTATTAAATCTACGGGTCTTGTTATTCGCGATCGGACCGGCACTGCTTATGATCGATTAGTAATTGATAATAATGGCAACGTTGGCATCGGCACAACATCGCCAACAGCTCTTCTGGCTGTCGCTGGTGCCATTAAAGCTACCAGTATTACCGCTACTGGAAAAGTGACTGCCACCACCTTCGATCCGCCGTATACTATTTCTGGTCGCAAATATGCTACTTACGCTTCGGGTATGACTGGTGTTAAAGAAGAAACTTCTGGTGTCGCTAAACTTTCTTTGCTGTCTAAGAAAAGCAATCTCTATTATCATCAGTTGGATCTTTTTGATGCTGATCGTGATAGCGACCTTTGGTTGTTTTCTAAGACGGCTAATTTAGAAAAAGAAGGGTTAGCGGATTTAAGTGTCCTTCTGACGCCTCGTTTCTCGGGTCGTGTTTGGTATGAAAAGAATGAAAAGGCTGGTCGAGTAACTATTTACGCTACGCCAGATTCCAAAGATTCTAAATTAGAAGTTTCTTATCGTCTGACCGCGCCGCGCTTTGACTTCCGTGAACACGGCAACACTCGTCCAGATGATGATAATATCGAAGGTTTGAATCTTGATAATCTTCGGTAAGTGAAAATTTCTTGACCCTTATTTTCTCGCTTGGTATAATAAATTAAGAATTGGTAATTTTTAATTAATCAATATGAAAAAATCATTTATCGCTCCGTTTTTAGGTATTATCGGCGCCATCCTTCTGGCCGCTATCTTTATTTATTTTTACATCTCCCTGAATCGTCTCGACAAGAAGATAACCGAGATGCAGAATAATGTCGTTAAAAACTCTAACGAAACCGCTGCTATCGTCAATTTTTTTAATGCTAATCTAAATGCCCAAAATAATAAATAATATAAAGAGCCAGGCGAAAGCGATTACTTATCGCCGCTCCCTAAACAACAATAATATGAAAAGAGAATTCGTCTTTCCTTTGGCCATCGGTTTGGTCTTAGGCGCTTTAGTTATGGTTTTTTGGCAATTCAACGTCCGTTTGAATAATGCCGGTATGATGATGAGCCAGCTTGAACAGGCTGTTTCACAGAACACCAAGAATGTCGGCGACATTATCACTTTTATCAATAATGCCACTGGCGCTCAAAATGCCCAGGGTGGTAAGGCACCGGCAGCTCCAGCCACTGAAACTCCGGCTAACTAATTAGTACAAAATACCGCAAAAGCCCTGTTTAAAACGGGGCTTTTTTGTTTGATTTTAGGGTTGATAAATGCTATTATTAGCTATAGATTATGAATAAAAATGAAGCGCAAAAAAGAATAACAAAACTAAAAGAAGAAATCGATTTTCATCGTTATAATTATCATGTCCTAGATAAAGAGAGTATTTCTCCAGCCGCCTTAGATAGTCTTAAGAATGAGCTTTTTCAGTTAGAAAATGAATATCCAGAATTTATCAGTGCTGATTCGCCGACTCAACGGGTGGCGGGTGAAGCTTCGGCTAAATTCAAGAAGGCTGTTCATTCCCAGCCGATGATTTCTCTTTACGATGCTTTTTCGGAAAACGACATGCTGGCTTGGCAGGAAAGAAATTCTAATTATTTGGGCCGCTCTTTTAATGGACCATATTATTGCGAGTTAAAACTCGATGGTTTGGCGATTAATCTTCGTTATGAAAAGGGCCTTTTAATCCAGGGCGCAACTAGAGGTGATGGCCGGGTTGGCGAGGATGTTACTAATAATATCCGGACGATAAATAGCATTCCTTTGCGTTTGCGTCGGCCGAAAAAAGAAGAACTAGCGGCTATCGGCCTGAATGAGGCAGTTATCGCTAAATTATTTTCAGAAATAGATGCTGGGCGCCTAGAAATACGCGGTGAGGCAATAATGAGTAAGCGCACTTTAGAAGATCTTAATGCTAAATATGCCGCCGCTGGCCGTCCAGTCCTGGCCAATGCTAGAAATGGCGTGGCTGGCTCTATCCGTCAACTTGATCCGCAGATAACTGCAGAAAGACGTTTAGAATTTTATGCCTATGATTTGCTTGTTGCCGATTACGGCCGGGGAGAATTATTAACTAGCCGGGAAGCGGCTGATAAGTTGACGGGGTTGCTGGGTTTCAAAACTTTGAAACAAAATCGTGTCTGCCGCAATTTGGAAGAAGTTTTTTCTTTTTATCGCCAAATAGAAAAAAAACGTGACAGCTTGCCTTTTGATATCGACGGGACGGTCGTCAAGGCGGAAGATTTGAATTATTGGAATACTTTAGGCGTAGTCGGCAAAGCACCGCGTTATATGATGGCCTATAAATTTTCTGCCGAACAAGCAACGACCAAGGTTTTAGATATCGTTTGGCAGGTCGGTCGGACCGGTGTCCTAACTCCAACGGCGGTTTTAGATCCAGTTAAAGTTGGCGGCGCTTTGGTCAGTCGTTCTACTCTCCATAATTTTGATGAAATAAATCGCTTAGGTTTAATGATTGGTGATACGGTTATCATCGAACGTTCTGGGGATGTTATTCCTAAGGTGGTCAGCGTTTTAACTAATTTGCGTGGCGGTCAAGAAAGAGAGATCGAAGAGCCGAAACATTGTCCGATTTGCGGCGCCAAGACCGTAAGAGCGGCAGGCGAAGTCGCTTATCGTTGTCCTAATAACCGTTGTTATGCTGTTAACCTTAGGCAGATTGCTCATTTTGTTTCTAAAAGCGCCGCTGATTTTGACGGTTTGGGTCCGAAATTAATTGAACAATTCTTAGAAGAGGGGTTGATAAAAGACGCGGCCGATTTGTACAGTCTAAAAAAATCCGATCTTTTATCTCTAGAGCGTTTCGCCGAAAAGAAAGCTGATAACATAATTTCCTTGGTTGAAAAAAAACGTCATTTACCTTTAGATCGATTTATTTATGCTTTAGGTATTCGGCATGTCGGCGAAGAGACTGCCCGTTCGCTGGCTCGCTTATTTTTAAGTTCAGAAAAAAAACTATCGCTTGCTGGACTCAGCGCTTTTTTCAAAAATTTAGAAAAAGAAGATTTGGAATCACTGGAAGATATCGGTCCGATAGTGGCAAAAAGCATCCAAGATTTTTGGCATGATCCAGAAAACCTGTCGTGGCTTGATAAATTTTCCGCCGCGGGCGTCGATTTATTATTACCAGTCGCTAATCAATTTTCCGAAGGAGCGTTGGCTGGTAAAAGTTTTGTTTTGACCGGCACTTTGTCTAGTTTGACAAGGGATGAGGCGAAAGATAAGATAAGGGGATTAGGCGGTATAGTTAAGGAAAGCATTAGCCGGGAAGTGGATTATTTAGTGGCGGGCGAAGCCGCCGGCTCAAAATTAACGAAAGCCAAAGATCTTGGCCTGAAAATCCTTGATGAAAACGCTTTCTTGAAAATTTTAAATTCTTAAAATATGTCGATAAGTATTTCAGAAATCCGTCACGTGGCCGAATTAGCCCGTTTGCGCTTAAGCCCGGAAGAAGAAAATTCTTTAGCTAAAGAGCTTGATGCTATTTTGGCTTACATCGAACAATTGCAAGAGGTTAATACTGCAGCTGTTGAGGCTACGGCTCAAGTAAGCGGCCTTATTGATGTTGCTCGTAATGATGATGTTATTGAATGGCCACGCCCTGAAGTTGAAACAGCTTTGAATCAGGGTGATAAAGAAGGAGATTATTTGAAAGTAAAAAAAGTCTTATAATATGGAACTCAATCGTTTAACTATCAAAGAGGCCAGGCTAAAGCTTGATAATGGCGAAATAAGCGCTTTAGAATTGGCGGAAGCTTGCTTGAAGCGCATCAAGGAAATTGATGGAGAAATCCACGCTTGCCTTAGCATTGATGAACCAGGCGCTTTATTAGCCGCTAAAAAAGCCGATGAGCGTTTAGCTAGCGGCGAGAAGGGTGGTTTATTGGGCATCCCGTATCTCTGCAAGGATAATATAATGACCAAAGGTTTGAAGACGACGGCCGCTTCCCGTATCTTAGAAGATTACATCGCTCCTTTTGACGCGACGGTTATTAAAAAATTACAGGAATCCGGCGCGGTGCTTTTAGGCAAGACTAATTTGGATGAATTTGCTCACGGC
>CAYPAS010000029.1:0-9358 GCA_964408785.1 uncultured Gammaproteobacteria bacterium
GTTTTGCTACAACCGCCGAAGCCTACCGTTATTTTTTAGCCAATAGCGGTTTAGAGAAAAAAATAAGAGAGGTGTTGAAAGGTTTAGACACTAGAAAGGTTACCGATTTACATCGTCGCGGTGAAATGGTAAGAAAAATGATAATCGCCGCTGATTTGCCGCAAGATTTAAAAGAAGAAATAAGCAATGCTTATCGTCGCCTATCGGCACGTTACCATCAGAAAAATTTAGATGTCGCGGTTCGTTCTAGCGCAACGGCGGAAGATTTGCCGGATGCCTCTTTTGCTGGACAACAAGAAACTTACTTGAATATCCAAGGAGAAAAAGCTTTATTAGTAGCGGTTAAAAAGTGTATCGCTTCCTTGTTTACCGACCGGGCAATATCTTATCGCGTCGATAAGAAGTTTGACCATTTTTCCATCGCTTTATCCGTTGGCGTTCAGAAAATGATCCGTTCTGATCTTGGTTCTTCTGGCGTGATGTTTACTATTGATACGGAATCAGGTTTTTCAAATACGGTTTTGATTAATTCCATTTTTGGTTTAGGAGAAAATATCGTTCAGGGAAGAGTTACTCCGGATGAATTTTATGTCTTTAAACCGACAAAAGCGATAATCAGCCGTTCTTTATCAGAAAAAGACATTAAGATGGTTTATGATTTTTCTGGTCGTCAAGCGGTTAAGAACGTAAAGATTGAAAAAGAAAAACGTTTAAAGCCGTCATTGAGCGACAAAGAAATTTTGAAGTTAGCTGAATGGGGCATGATTATTGAAAGCCATTATGGCCGGCCAATGGATATTGAATTTGCCGTTGATGGTCGCGATCGCTCTCTTTATATAATACAAGCGAGACCGGAAACAGTTCAAAGTCAGAAAGACAAACAAGTAATAGAGACTTATTTTTTAAAGAAAAAAGGAAAATTATTACTTAGCGGCCAGTCGGTCGGTAGTAAGGTGGCAAGCGGCCAAATAAACCGCATCATGGACGTGAAACAGATTTCAAAATTCAAGCCTGGCCAGGTCTTATTAACCGATATGACCGATCCTGATTGGGAGCCGATAATGAAGATAGCTTCCGCTATAGTTACCGATAAAGGCGGTAGGACTTGCCATGCGGCTATTGTTTCCCGTGAACTAGGTATTCCTTGCGTAGTGGGAACAGAAAAAGGTTCTAAGACGTTAACTAGCAGTCAGACAGTGACTATTGATTGTTCGGCGGGGGAAACAGGATTCGTTTATGAAGGACGCCTGCCATTTAAAGTGGATAAGCAGGATATTAAGGATTTAAAAAGGCCAAAAACTAAGATAATGATGAATATCGGCGAACCGGAATTGGCTTTTGCTAATTCTTTTCTGCCCAACGACGGCGTCGGTTTGGCCCGCTTGGAATTCATTATCAATAATTACATCAAGATACACCCTTTAGCCTTGATAAATTATAAGAATTTAAAAGATAAAACAGCTAAGGCTCTTATTGAAAGGTTGACAGTCGGTTATACCAAGAAAGAAGACTTTTTTATCGATCGTTTAGTTCAGGGCATGGCGATGATTGCCGCCGCTTATTACCCAAAGGATGTCATTTTCCGTTTAAGCGATTTTAAAAGTAATGAATATGCTAATTTAATCGGCGGTCAAGAATTCGAAGCAGCTGAATCTAATCCGATGATTGGTTTCCGTGGGGCTAGCCGTTATTATTCTCCGTTGTTTTCCCCGGCTTTTAATTTGGAATGCCAGGCCATCAAAAGAGTTAGAGATGAATTGGGCTTGAAGAATTTAAAAATAATGGTTCCTTTCTGCCGCACTGTCGAAGAGGGGAAGAAAGTCCAGGAAATAATGGCCGCTAACGGCTTGAAACGCGGTCGGGATGGCTTAGAAATCTATGTGATGGCGGAAATACCGGCTAACATAATATTAGCCGAGCAGTTTTGTCAGATTTTTGACGGCTTTTCTATTGGCTCTAATGATTTGACCCAGTTGACTCTAGGTATTGATCGCGATTCTGGCGGCAGTTTGAAAGTCGCTGGCGTGGCTAATGAAAAAAATGAAGCTGTTAAAGAATTAATCAGACAATTAATCAGGGTAGCGAAAAAATATCGTCGTAAAGTTGGTATCTGCGGCCAAGGGCCAAGTGACTTCCCTGATTTCGCCGAGTTTTTGGTGGAGGAGGGTATAGATAGCCTGTCTTTAAATCCGGATACGGTTATAAAGACAACTGTTGATATTTTGGAAAAAGAAAAGCGTTTGAAACGGGCGCGCGGTTTCTTAGGTTTGCTTTTTTAAAGATTATTAAACATTAAAATAAAAAACAGGAATCAATTTGACTCCTGTTTTTTGTTCGTTCTGATTTGAAAATTATCTTATTATTCTAAGACTTCTATTTTAGCGACGCGTATGCCGAATTTTAAAGCGTCTTGGCGGTTATTCATCCAGACATCGACGCGGTCGGCATGGCGACGGTTCATTCGGTCGCGGACAACGAAGACGCGGTCGCCGAAAAGTTCTGGTATTCTGACTTTGGTTCCGAATTTTAAGAAATTAGCGGCAATAGTATCTTCTGTGCCGTGTTCACAGACGTTGAAACCGTTGGCGGTTATACAAGGACTATCATCGGTTTGAGCCGCTTCAGAATTATAGGCAGTAATCGTATGAAAACTACTACGAATAACTTTCTGTTCTTCGGTGGCTTCATTGGTATTTTTTTCGTTCTCAAAAATCAGGATATTTTCGTCCGGCGCGGATTCTTTATTTACTTCTATGACTATTTCTTCGTTTACTAGCGATTGATTAGCTTCTAATTCTTGGTTAACTGCTTCTGCGGCTAGGGCCGGAGTGAAAAAAAGAGTAAATTGAAAAATACAGGAAACAATAAGTAGCAAAACTGCCTGTTGGCGTCTACTCAGAGGGACTATTTCCTCACTGATTTTGATTAGTTTTTTCATATTATTTAATATTAGCTAAATTTAAAATCCCTATCATTCAAGATAAAAAAAGAACAAATAGGGATTAATTTAACGAAGTATCTTAGCACTATTTATTAAAAAAGTCAATAGTGGCTGTAATTGGGGGTTTAATATTGGCTGTTGACATTTTTTTATAAAAATGCTATATTTATTTTATTAGAACATTAAAAAAGAGGTAAAAAATGAAAAAAACAATGGCCGTTTTTGTTTTATTGGCCGTTATTTCCGTTTTTTCTTTTTCTTCTTGCACCACACCAAATTTTGGCAGTTGGTATAACGAAGAAAAAGTTGATTTCTTAGAAAGGGAGATTAATAATCTTTCTTCTAAAGAAATGGCAAGTGATGATCAGGTTTTTAAAGCCGCTTGCCGCTCAAAGATTCAGGTTTATCAGGCGGAACGCGATAGCCTGATCTCTAGATTTTTGCACTCAAAAAATCCCGACGAATTATCGGAGCGCGAATTACAATTCCGACTTCGTGGAATTGAATTGAGGCGGCAGGAGTTAGTTTTGAAAAAAGTTGGTGACAGTAAGAACGGTGGGCTTAAAGTGATAGTCGCCAACGATTTTTATTTACCGGTTCAATTCATTATTGAAGGACCGGAAAAAGTGTCTTTATTACTGGACCGCCGTAGTCGTAAAGACATTAATTTGCTACCAGGAGAATATGAGGTTAAATTTATAGTCAATGGTAACAAAAGAGGCAACCAGAAATTTTTAGTTGGTGCTAACACCCATATTTTTAAGGGTGATGAATGCGCCGCTTTTATTTTTTTTAATTAAAAAAAGAGCTCTATACAGAGCTCTATTTTTTTATTGGAATATTTTTATAATCCCGAGGTTGTGCCAGTGCCATTTGATGTGTTTAAGAAAAATGGTAGATTACTGAATAGGAAGTGAGTGATGGCATAAGCAGCTAAGACGATGACGATTCCAATTATGGCATTTTGTATATTTTTTTTTAGTTTTTTTATTTCATCGGCATTGTCGCCGGCAGTCATTAGTTTGAAACCGGCGCCTATGGCAATGGAAAAAAAGATTATTCCCAAAAAACTCAAGGCCACCTGGATAAAGCCGGCGATTAACGAGCCAAGAGTGATTTCGCTTGAGAAGCCAGCGTTATTTTTTACTTCTTCGCTTAATTTATCGTCTATATCTATCAATTTGCCAGCCATTGATGGTAAAGAATAAAATAGGCCAGCGATTGCGATTAAAAAAATTTTAATGGAATTTTTCATAAATCACGATTAAGAGATGTAATTCAATATAAAGTTCCAGATAACCCAGGCAGAGAAGGTTATTATCGTGCCGATAATTGCTCTTTTTATATATTTTTTTGCTTTTTCTATGGTTTGGTCATTGCCGCCGGCTGTTAAATAATTATAGCCGCCGATTATAACTACAATAATAAAGATGGTACCTAGCAGTCCTAAGGCGGTATTAATTATGAACCCCAAAGACATGCCTAAATTGGCGTTGATATCGTACCCCCCTTCATTAGCAACTGTATTCATATTACCAAGCATTTTATCTCTTGCGCTGCCACCCTGGATCATGCTACCGGCAAATACGAAAAATGGCAGTATTAATAAAGCAGTCATTAAACCAAGATTTATAAAATTTTTTAGCTTATTTTTTTTCATATTAAAAGATTGAATTATTATCCAATCCTAAAAGTTAACGTGTATTAATAATCTAGAAATTAAATAATAACTTAAAGTGTAGGCGCTAACAACTATGAGCAATCCGATAACGGAATTTTTTATTATAGATGTCGCTTTTCCGACTTTAGTTTCGTTGCCGCCAGCTGTTAAAAAATTGAAGCCGGCGTAGATAATTAAGATTAAAAAAATAGTGCCTAAGAGCGTTAAAATCATAAGGATTCCGCGGCCAATCATTAATTCTAGATTGGTGTTTTTGTCATAACCGCTTTTTTCTGCTGTTGAAGCAAGCAAATTAAAGGCATCGGAAAGATTTTCCGCCCTGGCTTTTAAGAAGAATATCGATAGCAGCAAGTCTTTCATAATTTTATTGCAGTGCGGTTTTGCTAAAATACTCAATTATATATTTACTGGCAGTATAAGAAAGCATTACAACAATCAAGCCGCTGACTGAGGCGGTTAGTATGTCTTTAGCTTTTTTTAATTTTGGTTCGCTGCCTTCAGAACTTAGCCAGAGCATGCCGCCATATATAATTAGGCCTAAGAATATTGTTCCTAAAAGAGTGATTATTGAAGATAGTGCTAAACCAGCAATTGATTGTGGGGTTTTGACATTGCCACTATAGCCCATGTTAATAGCAGTATTTTTAAGACCGCTATTTTCAGAAAAATTAAAACTGCTAGCCACGGCTTTATTGGCGGAGATTATTAAAAACATACTAAAAACAATAATTACCAAATTTAAATAAGTTTTTTTTATCAAGCTTTTCATGGAAATTTATTTTATAGTGCTTATTGCATTTCCTACGTAGCTGGTTATTGAGTAGGCGGCTAAGACCAAAATTAGGCCGATGGTCGCGTTGATTATACGATCTTTTGCGCCCTCTATTTTAGTATTATTTCCAGCTGCAGTCATCCAGCTTATACCGGCCTGGATAATTATTCCGAAAAAAAGAATACCGATGAAAGCCAATAAACTGCCAATAAGCTTACCGACTTGTCCGGTTAAGAAATTGCTATTATAGGTTCCGCTTGTCTGTCCCTTATAAGCTGTTACTTGATCAGCGGCGGTGTTTAATCCATTTAAAATATCGCCGGAGGCCCCATTTGTTGAGGCAAAGGCTTTGTTTATTTGCCAAAAAATAACCGGCAAAGAAACAAAGACAGTGGATATTAAGAAGGAATTAATCTTCTTTAGCATATTTTAGAGATAATTACTGCTTTTTGTCGGAGATTCCGGCAAAAAGCAGTAATCCCCAGAAAGATCTGAGGAATACTTTTCTATTAATTTGATGGAGATGGATAAGATGAATAAGATGAATTTGATTGACCTTTAATAACCTCGTCATTAAGAGTATCAATAATCCATCTAGCAACACCCCAAGAAGCTAGGACGATAGCTAAGCCGATAACGCCAGAAATAATAATTTTTTTGGCTTCTTCGGTTTTTGTACTATTGCCTTGCGAAGTCATATATTTGAAACCACCAGTCAAGATGATGACTAAGGCGATAAGGCCTAAGAAACTAAGAACTAGATTAATGATTCTAGTGGCAATCGCTGTTGGGTCAGTTCCTGCACCATTACCTAAAGTATTGTTGACTCCTGAGGAAACGGCGGTAATTCCAAACGGATCATCGTCAGCCTTGATAGCCGCGAACGGAAGAAATAGGGCGCAAATTATAGCAAAAGACAATAAGTGTTTTGATATTTTTTTCATATTTCACCACCTTTCTAGTTTTGTTGATTTATAATTTATAATTAAATTTTAGCACAACGATAAAAAATTGACAAATAGATAAGCCAGCTCAGTTTATATTTTTATAATGGACAATTGTTATTTTTTGTTCTTTTAATACGGTTATTAATATTAAGTCAAGACGAGTAGCTTCTAGCGGCCAATTTTTAAGCGAACAATATCTTTGTATGGCAATCAGTAGATTATTATATTGTTTTTTACGTATAAGTTCGTCGCCGGCAATATTTTTTTCTTGTTTTGATTTTACTTCGAAAAATATCAGTAAATTATTTTGTCGACCAATCAAGTCTATCTCTTTATGGCCTAGACGGATGTTTTGTTCTATTATCTTGACGCCTTTATTTTCTAAATAATTTTTTGCTATATTTTCTCCCCAAAACCCTAGCTGTCGCCGGTCTTTAAATAACATTTATTTATATTTAAAAAAATCGCCCGAGGGGCGATTCTTTTTATTTAGGCAGGTATTTGTTGAATTCTTTTTCTTGTTCTAATTTCTTTTTTTGTCCAGGAATATCTTTTAGATGGATAAGAATTGATATTTTCCAGACCGCCATGCCGATTAGCCAAAGGGCTAACCAGAAACGGGAAGATAAAAATGGCGCCGCTTCGTAATTAAAGAAATAGAGAAGTAGGCCGATTATCGAGTTAGAAAAAGAAAAGGTATAGAATTTTTTAGCAAAACCGCGGTAGATTCCTGGTTTATTTCTTAAAAAAGCAAAGGCGATAGTAGAAATTAGCAATAAAGCGATAACTGCTAAAAAAATATTATCAGCCATCGGGACCAGGGATTCCGGGCGGATGGCAAACCAATAATTGAGCGTAAGAAGGTTTTTCATAATTATAATTTATTTAAAACTAATCCGTAATGATAGGGGCCGGCGATAAATTCTTCTTTAAGTGAAAGTCCGAGTCGTGGCAGGGCGTCTTTTAGGTTTTGTAATTTAACCCGTCTTTCCGGGGCTGGACCGATTGGAGCGTCGTTTTCCGACCATTCGATAATAAGCAGACGGCCGCCGTGTTTTATTAAACGGACGGTTTCCCGGATTATTTCTACTTTTTTCTCTGATTCGTGCAGAACGTTTATTAATAGGGCTCTATCTAGAGAAGTACTGGGAATTTTTGTTCCATTAAATATTTCTAGATTACTCCAGACGGTTTCTATTTGTTTTAAACCATTGGTTTTAGAAACCTTGTTTATTTCCTCTAACGTCGGCTTGAGGATATCAACAGCATAGACCTTGCCTTCCCGGCCAACCTTTTCCGCTAGAGGAAAAACGAAGAAGCCAAAATTACCACAACCTAATTCCGCCGTTTTTTGCTTTTCTTCTATGCCTATTTTACTTAAAATGCCCGGGATGTCAAATATTATAGTTTTTTTGCTAGGCAACATATGATTTATTGAACTAAAACTTCTTTGTTTATTTCTTGGCTTTTTCCGTATTTTTTTTTGGCTTCTATCTTTATATTATTAAGACCTTGTCGTAAATCTATGGTTTGGGAAAAAAGGCCATCGTGGTTGTTTAGGATAAGAGAACCATTTATTCTTACTTCCGCTTCTTTTTCCGTGCGGCCGCTAATCGTTAGAGAATTTTTATCAGTAAGAAGGTTGTCTATCGGTTCGTATATTTCTAGCTCTGGTGGTGATGATATTTTTTGAAAATAAAAAGATAGGTAGGCTAGGCAGATTAAGACGGCGGCGACTATTAAAGAATTTCTGATGATGCGGGGAAATATTAATAACTCTTTTTTCTTTATTACTTTTTGAGTAAAGGGATTATCTTGGTTTTTTGCCAGATAGGGGTTTTCTAGGTAGGGTTGATAATCGCTTTCTTTTAAACCGAGAGCGGCGGCGTAATTTTGTAAATAATTTCTACCGTATATTCCTGTTGGTAGGCGGTCGAAAGCTTCTTCCTCAAGGGCGCGTAGATAGTCGCTACGTATCTTTAGAAAACGTGATAAATCTTCTATTTTTAAATGGCGGCGATGACGCGCCTGGCGTAATTTTTCTCCCAGACTTTCTTCTACGGCTAGTTTTTTAGGGACAAAAGGGCTCATTTAACTTCGGTATTGATTCTCGGCAGTGCCTCTACCTTTCCTCGCCAGTCAAAGCCGAAGGTTTGAAGGACGAAGTGGGTTATTAAATAGCTAGAAAATATTAAAATCAAGCCTATCACTGATGACATTATAATGTTTTTGGCTGTGGTTATCTTACTACCAACTCCGGCTGAGGTTAGCATTAATAGGCCGCCGTAAACAAAAAATCCTAAAGCGACACCGCCTGATAGGCCCATAATTATGCGTGAAACTCTAATGGCTAGATAACCAAAATCATTCAATTCATAATTACCATTTTCGTATTTGCTGTCAGTATTATCGATTATCGAAGTGGGTGCAGAGGTGTTTGCTGTGGGAGGAGTTGTTGCCGAAGCAATTCGCGGCATTATGATTAGAAAAGAAAAGATTATCCCTATAGATACAAATATTCTGATACTTTGCCGGTTAAAAATTTTCATATTAGTATATAGTTTGCTGGACTTTGATAGCCGCATTATTAATAATGTCCTCGATTTTTAAGGCGCTGTTCAGGGCGTTATCAATCATTTCCTTGAAGGCCGCTTCAGCACTTTGCGAATCCCTGCCTATGTACCAGCTTTTAGCGGTTAGTAATTGATTAGCGAAAACCCCTATTTCTGGGTCTTCTTTTTCACTGTCGACTAATGATTTTAGGGCTGTCGGGTGGCCGGTTTTTTTTAAATAAGATTTAGCCTGTTCTTCTTTAGTAATATATTGGATAAAATCCCAGGCCGCATCTTGATTTTTGCTTTTTTTAGAAACAACTTCTAACCAGTAATTCGCGAAGTTTATAATATTAGAAGAACCTTCTATCTGTGGCAGACTGGAGATGGAATAGTTCAGTTTTGGTGCTTTGGTTCTAATGTCTTCTATGTTATAAGAATAACCGAAGAAGATGGCCAGTCTTC
>CAYPAS010000030.1:0-9268 GCA_964408785.1 uncultured Gammaproteobacteria bacterium
TAATTCTTCATTAACAACATCGAGCGGTAAATTTTTTATAGCCCTATCTTTTATTAAATCAAAAAAACTGGCCTTGGCTTCCGGACTGCTTCCTCGCGGCCCAAAAAGCTTGGAAGTCCTAATAAGATAATATTCCAAACCGGAATTAGCGCGTCGCATAATTTCCTCTTCTCCCCAAAATTTACTTTCTCCGTATTTATTGCAAGGATTCGGAGTTTCATTCTCAAAAAAATCTGGCTTATCTTCCGTGCCGCTAAAAACATAATCGCTAGAATAATGGACTAAAGCAGCGGAATTTTCTAAACATAATTCAGCCAGTTTCCCAGGAAGCCAGGAATTAAGCTTCTTGGCTAATTCAAAATAATCGGCATCTTCGCATTTATCAACGGCATTATAAGCAACAGCATTCAAAACTAAATCCGGCTTAACGTTTAAAAGAGATTCCTTTAGAAGAAAAGCGTCGAGGACATCAAAATCATCCCTGTCTAAAGAGATCGTTTCGTGGTCAGAAGAAAAAGCTTTTGTCAGCTGGCAACCGAGATTGCCGCGGCCGCCAAGAATCAAAATTTTCATGCTAATAGTATAAAACAAAAACCCCTGGTAATCCAGGGGCTGAGAAAAAAATTAAATATCCCAATCAAGATCTTGTCGAACTAATAATTCGGAGGCTTTCTCTGGTTCCGCCATTATTTCCTTGACTAATTTTTCTAAGCGCATCCCCTGCGACCCTTTAGCCAAAACCACATCACCGGCCACCAATCGCTCCTTTAGGTAATTAGAAATTTCTCCGATAGAATAAAAACGTTTTATTTCCCCGGAAAAACCTTGAGAAAGAGCTTCATCAATCAATGATTCAGCATAATTACCATAAACCAAAACATTATTTACACTGCTAGAAGCCAGGCGACGACCAATATTACGATGGGCCTCTTCCGAATATTCTCCCAACTCCAACATATCGCCGAGAACGGCTATTTTTTTAGCATTGTTATCAACCACTAAGCGATCAAGGATACTGACCGCGGCTAAACAAGCCTCTGGTGAAGAATTATAAGTATCATCAATAATAAAAGTATGATTAATTCCCGGCAAAACGCTCATTCTACCCCGAGGCAAGGAAAAATTCTTTAATGATTGGGCGATTTCCACCAGATTCATGCCAAAATGAAGACCGACGGCGGCGCCGGCCAAAGCGGCGTATAAAGCACTTTCCGTCATTATGTTATCCAAAAAAACCGGAACTATAGAACCTTGATACTCAAATTTGCAGCTTAACCCTGAAAGTTCATAATTACCTCTAGTAAAATTAAAGACTATATCTTGCGCTCTCAAATCAGCCCCCTCTTTCAAGCCATAGCTTATCACTCTAGCCAAGCTAGAATCAGCCATAGCCAAAGCTAATTCGCTATCATGATTCAAAATCGCTAAGCCCTGTTTATCCAAATTTTCAATCAGTACTTGTTTTTCTTTTTTGATATTAGCGGTACTGCCGAAGAAAGCTAGATGCGCGTAGCTAACAGCGGTTACGACACCCACTTGCGGCTTAACGATACTCATTAAATAAGACATATCGCCCGGGTGATCGACGCCCATTTCCAAAATTAAAATCTTAGGATAATCCTTATCCCTAAAAAGAAGCAATTTAGCGGCACGCAAAAAAACTAATAACCAGCGCCACAAACAACGGCCGCCGCTTTTTGCGCCGATTATTGTCAAAGGAACGCCTAATTCATTGTTGTAGTTCTTTTCGCTGGTCCTAACGGAAAAACGGTCCTTTAAAACAGCATAAACCGCCTCCTTAGAACTGCTTTTACCGATAGAGCCGGTAATCCCCACGACTAAAGGCTGATATTTTTTAATTATCAAGCGGGCGAACATTTTTAATTTTAGCGACATCAATTTCTTCATATTAATTCCTGGTTTTGGGAACTTTATAATATTTCAGCATGAAATCAGCCACTTCTTTCCATAAAGGCAAGGCTGAACCCTCAGCATATTGTACGTCTTTAGGATTGTCAATCTTCGTCAACATAACGAAAGCCGGATTTTCTATTGGAGCAATACCGATAAAAGTATGGATGTAATCATCTTTACTATAAACGCCATTTTCTGAAACCTGGGCCGTACCGGTCTTGCCGCCGATGTAATAACCCTCGATATAAGCTTTTTTTGAGTGCCCTTGCTCGACGACATTAACCAACATAGCGGAAATAGTGTCAGCTGTCTTTTCGCTGATTACACGGCGGACGGTCTTTGGAACTATATCTTCTCTCTTGTTATTTTTTATCATTGCCTTGACCACATAAGGCTTCATTAGGACGCCGTGATTCGCTATCGCCTGATAAGCCATAATCATCTGCAACGGCGTAGCCGCTATACCCTGTCCGAAAGAAGCGGTTGCGGCGTTTATTTCTCTAACCTTTTTGCTTAAGATGTTATCAATATTTCCTGCCGATTCCGCACCCAGCTCCACTCCCGTCCTTTCACCAAAACCATAATTCTTTGAATAATCGACAAAGGCTTTTATGCCCGCTTGTTTCATGGCAAAAATCGAACCGGTATTAAGAGAATTCTCTAAAACCGCGTTCATGTCTACTATCCCATGCGGTCCGTGGGTAGAAAAATCTGAATTGCTTATCGGTTTAGGCCAGCCATTTATCATAATCCTTCCTTCATCTTTATAGGTGGTCGAAGGAGAAATCTTTCCCTGGTCTATAGCTATCGATAAAGTAATCGTCTTAAAAACTGATCCTGGTTCGTACTGATAAAGCAGAGCCGGATTATTGTAATGGCTGATATCAGAAACCTCTCGATAATTATTAGGATCAAAATCCGGCAAAGAACACATAGCGATAATCGCTCCCGTATCCGGCTTGACCACGATAACTGAACCGCCGGTAGCTCCGTGCTTATCGATATGTTCTTTTAATTTCTGACAAGCAAAATATTCGACATTGCGATCAATCGTCAAAATCAAATCAGCGCCATTTTCTGGTTTTACGTATTCGCGATCATTAACAATAATAGTATTTCTCTGTCCGCCTTTTTCTGATTTCAAAAAACCATATTTACCAAAAAGTTCTTCATTGAAAAATTCTTCTAAACCATAACGGCCACGGCCTTCGTTATCGGCGTAACTGACAAAACCCAAAAGATGAGAACCTAAATCGTTCTCTGGATAATAACGCAAGCTCTCTAAATTAAAACCTATCCCTGGAATTCTTAAAGCCGTGCTGCTAGCCGGCCCTTCTCTCATATAAACATTGCCATTTTTTAATTCTAAATCAGAAAAACTCAATGTCGTGGTCGGCGTGCTAGCCAAGACGGCATATAATTTCAAAAGCTGATCACTGTCCACCTTCTTGTTGCCGAGAGAGTCATAAACCGCCTCTGGACGATTAAGCCTTTTTAAGTAATTAGAAATGAGTTCTTCGGCCGTCGAGGAAGCGACGGAAAGTTTCTCCAAGGCCGTCGTGCTGGTCGCCATTTCCTGCAACAAACGCGGTTCGTCAAAAAATTTATAAAGCTTTTCCGCCACCCCCTTAGGATCACTAATCTCTTTGGGTACGGCATAAAGAAGCGCGAAATATTTATTGGTCGCGACTGGATATAACTTCTCCTGACCGTTAGTATTATCAGTAAAATAAATCTTTCCCCTCTCTGGCTTTAAACGGCTAGAAACTTGCTGCTGATTAGCCGCCATAGCCGTGTAATTATCACCTTGGCTCACTTGAAGCCTGAACAGGCGATATACCAAAGAAGCGGATAATAAAAAAACAATCGCCACGACTAAGCGCCAGCGATTAAGACTAATTAAGGCTCTTTCTGGACGGGATTGTTTGTCAAAACGCTTCCACATATCAAAAACTATCTTTTGGCAACCGCTAACCCCTCGTTAGAAAGATAATGAATATTAGAAATAGAAACCATATCAAGACCCTGCGTCCTGAGCGACAAGGAATAATAAGATTGCGCGACATTAACCGCTTCTTCTTTTTCCATGTTTTCATTTAATAACATTGAAGCTTGGCTTTTTAAATCCCTAAGCGCGAAACCCTGAGCGGTCAACTCGCTGATATTATTCAAATAAAGAAATCCTAAGGCAATTATCGAAAGACCAAGAAAAGAATTGAAATATTTGAGATTAAAGAAACGGCAATCGTTCCCCGAATTTTTATCCACACGAGAAACACAACCATTGATTATTTTTGTCATATTTTTACTATCTTTCCTCTTATATCTAAGATTTAAAAATTATCTTTTTTCTGCCGCTCTCAGCTTGGCACTGCGAGAACGGGGGTTTTCTTCCGCCTCTTCCGGACTGGGAACTAAAGGTTTTTTGGTCAATATCTCCAAGGCGTCGGTTGATGAACGGAAAAAATTCTTTACCAAACGATCTTCGCCGCTGTGAAAAGAAACGGTTACGAATCTTCCTCCCTTAACTAAACGGGATAAAGCCTGCGGCAAGACTTCGCTTATCGCTCCCAATTCATCATTAGTTTCCATTCTTAGAGCCTGGAAAATCCTAGTCGCTGGATCAATTTTCATCCAGGGGCGACGCGGACTAATCTTTTCTAACAAGGCAGTCAGATCTTTTGTCGTCTTGAAAGCAGAACGGCGCCGTTCTTCGACTATAGCTTTGGCAATGCGGTAGGCTTGTTTTTCTTCGCCATATTCCCTAAATATCCTGGTCAAATCTAACAAAGGATAACGATTAAGGATGTCGGCGGTCGATAAATCATATTCACCGAAAGCCATATTCAATGGCCGGTCACCCTTGAAAGAAAAACCTCGATCTTCGTCAGCTAACTGGGCCGACGATAAACCAAAATCAAAAACGATGCCATCAAAATTCTGTTCACCGAAACGTTCGGCCAAAGCTGTCTCTAAATTACGGAAACTATCTTTTATAAGAACTATATTGCTTATTCCCTTTTCCTCAATTATCTTCGCCGCGTTTTCAATAGCTAATTGATCCAAATCAAAACTGACCACTAAACCTTCCGGACCAACCGCTTCAGAAATAGCTCTAGTATAACCGGCCCCACCCAAAGTACCGTCAATATATCTACCGCCCGGCTTTATATCTAAATAACGGCAAATCTCTTCCAGCATTACCGGGCGATGAGAATATTCCATATCCAACTAAATTCCTAAATCACCGAGTTCTTCGGCGATACTGTTGCTATTCCTTTCCGATTCAGCTTTATAATTATTCCAAGCTTCCTCATCCCAAATTTCTAAATGATTATACAAACCGGCAACGATAACGCTCTTCTTCAGGGCGGAAAACTTCCTTAAATATTCTGGCAAGGTTATCCGGCCTTGATTATCAAAATCAACATCCATGGCACCGGCTAGCATATGGCGACTAAAAGCCCTGGCCTTAGCTTGGCTTAAAGGCAGGGCGGCGAATTTTTGAGCGATCTTTTCAAATTGCTCACGTGAATACAAAAACAAGCAGTTGTCCAAACCTTTGGTAACGACTGCTCCCTTCTTTAAGATAGCGCGAAATTTAGCTGGTATAGCTAAACGTCCTTTATCATCTAGGTTGTGATTATATTCTCCGATAAACATGGCTTTGTTTGATATTCACCTCACTTCACCACCATTCACCTTTCAAGTATAATTATACACCACAAACAACCTAGGGTCAACACAAGATAAATAGCTATTATAAAACAAAAAAATCGCCAGATAATTGACGATTTTTTATTTACTTAAGATTTTATCCACAGGCTCAAAGTATTGATTTTAGCTTACCAATCTGAGGATCGCTGTCGTAAGCGGGTTCTACCAAAGAATGCTGGGAAAATTTTTTCACTTGTCCGGATAACTCCTTCCTTGAAGAAAAAGAATCTATGGCAACGACCGGAATATTCCAAGCATAAGCCAGGGCGTTGGCGGTAATAACCCCTATCCTTAAAGAAGTAAAACTGCCGCCATGATTAACGACGGCTATCTTATTAATATCCTCGGCAGAAATTTTATTAGCCAATAAAATATCTTCAATGGCGGGAATTAATTTCTCCGCCTGATTACGATCGACCGGCAGACGGCTAATAACACCTTCGAGCGGCAATTCCTCGCTCAAGGCTATTGATAAATATTTTTTATCCGAAGTATCGATTATTAAAATCATAATAATATTTTCATTAAATCATCCAGACTCTCTATTTTTACCAACTCACCACGGATTTTTGAGGCTTCAGGAAAACCGGAAACATACCAAACCAAATGTTTTCTTAACTCCAATAATCCCGGCTTGCCTTTGTCGGCAAAAACCATATTCGCCTGGCGGAGCATCAAACTGGAAACAGCCGACCAATCATAATCAATCCTCTGATCTTCTTTTATTTCCTTAAATAACCAGGGGCGTCCCAAGGCGCCGCGAGCCAAACCCAAGCCATCGGCGCCGCTTTCCAATAAGCACTTCTTGGCGTCAGCTAAATTATTCAAGCCGCCGTTAGCTATTAAAACTCCATTAAATAAAGGCTTTAACCTTTTAAGCAAATCCCAATCAGGAGTGCCGGCAAAACCTTGGCGCAAACTGCGGCCGTGGATCATTAAAGCGGCCAAAGGCAAATCAGAAATCGATTTCAAAAAATCTTCAGCCCTAACCGAGGATGATTGGGTTCTTATTTTTATAGAAACCGGTAAATCCGTGTTATTTAAAACCGCTTCGATTACTTGCCGCGAACGGTCCAGATCTTCCATCAAAGCACTTCCCGCTCCCTGCTTAATAACCTTAGGAACTGGACAACCGAAATTTATATCTATACCAGCCGGCGAAAATCTTTCCGTCACTAAGCGAGCGGCCAAAGCAAAGTGTTCTGGCTTTGAGCCAAACAACTGGATGACGAGATTCTTTTCTTCGCTTTCTCCGGAACGGATAAGATCAAAAGTTCTTGATTCAAGGTCGTCCTGATTATAATAGATTGCCGCCGCCGAAGCCATTTCACTATAAACCACATCCGCCCCATAAGACGAGCAAATCTGGCGGAAAGACAAGTCGGTAAAACCGGCCAGCGGCGCTAAAGCCAATATCGGCTTCTTAGCAAGGATTAAGTCCTGCCAAAAATTTTTTTTATCAACGGCACTTCTCATTTTTTTCTTCTCAGCCTATAGCCATCCTTAACATCCTCCATCAGATAATTATTATCTTCTAGAAGTTGCCGTAATTTGTCAGCGCTCTGCCAGTCTTTATTTATCCTAGCCGTCAAACGGCGCTGAACCAGGCTCTGCAAAGCCTCCGGTAAATCACTGAGTTTTAAATCGGCTCTTTTCGCCGCCTCATCCATGATATCAAGCCCGAAAACCCGATCGAAATCAGCGATGGTCGCTAGCTTGTCAGCCGGCGATAAATCGGATTTTAAAAGCGACATAGCGACAGCCAGGGCGCGCGGCATATTTAGGTCATCATTTATTTCTTGAGAAAAACGTTCTTGCCAAGAAGATGATATATTGCCACGGTAATTACCTAAAGCGGCCACTTGCTGATAAAAACTTTCTAAACCGGAGTTAGCCTGCTCAGCCGTTTCTTCACTGAATTCCATCGGTTTTCGATAATGAACCTGCAAAGCGGCAAAACGGTAAACCAAGGGATTATAACCTTTATCAACAAAAGCTTTTTTAAGAGTCAGAAAATCACCGCTGCTCTTGGCCATTTTCTTGCCGCCCCTGATATTCAAAAAAGCGGAGTGGAGCCAATAGTTAAAAAATTTACGGCCAGTTGCCACTTCTGATTGGGCAATCTCATTAGTGTGGTGGATATTTATATGATCAACGCCGCCGCAATGTATATCAAGATTATCCGACAAATATTCTAAGCTTATCGCCGAACATTCTATATGCCAACCGGGGAAACCAAGCCCCCAAGGCGACTGCCACTCCATCTGGCGCTTCTTGTCTTTCGGGGAAAATTTCCACAAGGCGAAATCGGTCGGATTTCTTTTTTCTTCATTAATCTCAACGCGCGCCCCTTCCTGTAATTCCGCCAAAGGCAGGTGGCTGAGTTTGTTGTAATCGGGGAAAAGAGCTGTATCAAAATAAATGCCGTCACTAGTTCGATAAGTGAAGCCTTTATCTTCTAAAGTTTTTATCAAAGCAATCTGTTGAGGTATGTGATCCGTAACGCGGCACCAGCGAGAAGGTTCTTCGATACGCAGCAATTTAAGATCATCCTTGAAAGCGTCTGTAAAAAAAGCAGCTATTTTCCAGGCATCACCGCCCTCTTTAGAAGCTTTTCTCTCCAATTTATCTTCACCCATATCCATATCGCCAGTCAAATGGCCGACATCAGTGACGTTCATTATTCTTTTTACCTGATAACCATCATATTCCAAAGTCCTTTGGAGAAAATCTTCAAAAAGATAGGTTCTGAGATTACCAATATGAGCATAATCATAAACTGTCGGACCGCAAGTATAAAGACCGACAACACCTTCTTTTATCGGTTTAAATTCTTCTTTTTTCCGGCTAAGCGTGTTGTAAACAAAAAGCTTTTTCATAAATTTACTTCTTTAAGCCTCTGGGAAAATCCTTTTGCGGAATCTAAAAATTTGTCGTTAGAAATTTCACGGCTGCTTAAAACTAAAGAAGCTGATGATTGGCGGCCGCTAAGATCTTCCATATTCTTTATCGCCTTTTCGGCGCCATCACTGCCGTGAGTAGCAAAAAAGGCTAAACGTTTGAAACTATTCTTATTCTTAGTAAGGTAAGTCCTTACCGCACAAGCCATATTAAAAGCCCAGGTTGGAGTACCAATAATGACCAGGTCGTAAAGACTCGGATCGTGTTCAGGAGCGGCAATTTCCGTCAAACGCTTACGCATAGCATCGCGACCGCTTTTTAAATAACCAAAAGCCCCGCTCCTATCCTGTTTATCGATAATTTCTTCCGTATCAGCGCCTAATTCCCGCCCGAGAAATTCCGCTAATTTTTTGGTTAAACCTGTCCGTGAATAATAAACGATTAAAGTTTTCATATTTTCTATTTTATAGCCTTATTCTAGCATAAGATAATCAAAAAAGCACCGTTGCTGGCGCTTCTTATCCGCTAGTGGTCGTTAGTGGATTCGAACCACTGGCCTCCGCGATGTGAACGCGGCGCTCTAACCAGCTGAGCCAAACGACCCCTTTTTAGACTGTTTGTGCCCGAGGGGGGATTTGAACCCCCATGGGATTACTCCCGCAGCGTTCTGAACACTGTGTGTCTACCAATTTCACCACCCGGGCTCTAAATCTTTAGCTATTTAATCGCTTATAGT
>CAYPAS010000031.1:0-9105 GCA_964408785.1 uncultured Gammaproteobacteria bacterium
GGTTTTGCCTTTGCCGGATATTTTCAGAAGCTTGCCGGAAAAAAGATATACCTCGCTTAAAGAGGAAAAACCGGCCTTAGTTGATTTGAAGGAAATAGAAGAAAAAGAGCCTTTGCCGCCAGATAATTTGCCTTATGTCGAATAAGAAATTAAAAATAGGCATAGACGCCAGGTTTTATGGTCCGACTGGAAAGGGTTTGGGGCGCTATACTCAGGAATTAGTTGATAATCTTATCGGGATTGATTACGACAATACAGAAGAGGCTAGGGAATACGTGATTTTTCTTAGTCCGGATAATTATGATGAATTTCAAGGAATGCGGCCGGGAATTAAGAAAGTCGTTGTTCCTTATCGTTGGTATTCTTGGGCTGAGCAATTATTTTTTCCTTTTTTGATAGCCAAAGAAAAGCTTGATTTGATGCATTTCCCGCATTTCAATGTTCCTTTGTTAGTCCCCGCGCCTTTTGTCGTCACTATCCACGATCTTATTTTGACTCATTTTAAAACTCCTCGTGCTAGCACCCGCAATCGTCTTTATTATCATCTTAAAGAATTAGCTTACCGCTTGGTTATTTTGTCGGCCGTTAAAAGGGCTAGAAAGATAATTACGGTTTCCAATTTTACTAAGAATGATATCATTAGCAAATTTGGGGCCAAAGAAGCGTTGATAAGTGTTACTTATGAAGGCGTTGCCACTCTTTCTAAGGGGCGCGATTCTTTATTTGTTTCGAAGCTGGATAGCCAGGAAGTTCTTGATCAATATAAAATAAGCGGTGATTTTCTCCTTTATGTCGGCAATGCTTATCCTCATAAGAATCTAGAAGGCTTGTTGCGAGTTTTTAATAATCTGCATCAGGAGCGTCGTGATTTGCGTTTAGTTTTGGTGGGTAAATCAGATTATTTTTATGAACGTTTGAAGGAATACGCCAAGCATTTGAATCTTTGGCAGCCGGAAAATCTAAATAGTCCGGTAATTTTTCCCGGTTATGTTCCCGATGCTCAATTAGAAGCGGTTTATTCTCGGGCCAAGGCTTATGTTTTCCCCTCTTTTTATGAAGGTTTTGGCTTGCCGCCGCTTGAAGCGATGGCCAATCTTTGTCCGGTTGTCTGCTCTAATTCTTCGTCTTTGCCAGAAATTCTGGGTGAAGCCGCGCTTTATTTTAATCCCGAAGATGAGACTGATTTTTTGGCTAAGCTGAAAATGATAATCGACGATTTTGCTTTGCGGGAAAAACTGGTAGCCAGGGGAACGGAAAGAATAAAACTTTATAGTTGGTGGGAATGTGCTCGTGAAACCTTAGATATTTATAAGCAGGTTTTGAAAAAATGAATTTGTTTTCCAAGAAACAATCAAATAAGAAAGTAAATGACGGAACTGATTGGCGATTTTCTTATAATTCGCCGTCTTTGCTTGTCGATTTGCGACGGCAAGATTCCCAGAAACAGGAACTGTCTTTAAAAGTAGAGCCAAAGAAATTATTTTTTAAAAAAAATCGCCAAGCGAAAGAAAACGGCCATAAGATAAATTTTCATTTTGATTTATCGGCTGGCGCCGTTTTCCCCAAAAAAGAATTTTCTTTATTTTCCAGAATTACGCCCTTGTTTAAAGAGAAAAACTTTAATTTTAAATTGCCAAAAATCAAGTTGACCAGAAATATTTTTAAACGTCGACCTTCAGCGGCGAAGGCGGTTAAGGTTTTTTTAAAAAAAGAAAGAGGGGCGTTTTCTTCTTTTTGGCCGAAACGCCAGCATCGCTTCCGTTTTTGGCAAGCAGAAAAAGCCCGTGTCTCTTGGAGTCCGGCCTGGTCTTTTTTGCTGGTTTTGGTTTTAATCATTTTGCCTTTTAAACTTTTATCATATTTTTCCGCTTTTGATATCGCGGCTTTCAAAGATAATCTTAAAGAAAAAATAGAAGCTGCTTCTTCACAGATAATGGCGGCTAGTGACTCCGCTAGCCAGATGGATTTTTCTTCGGCTAGCGGCCAGTTTGCCGCGGCGGGAGAAAATTTTTTAGAAGCGGAAAAAGAGTTGGCCTCTATTGATGAAGCTATTAATTTTTTGGCGGTAATAAGTGGCAATAAAGAATTAAAATTAGCGGCGGAGGCTAAGAAGTTTTTAGCGGCCGGCGCTTTGGTTTCATCTTTGGGGGAAAAAATATCATTGGCTACTGGCGGTATTTTCAACGGCCTTAAGAATGATTTCCCTGGAAATTTTGAAATATTTAGAAGTAATTTGGCGGAAGCGGCCCTGATTAGCCGGCGCCTAGAGGATATAATTTCTGATATAGACGAATCACGATTGCCCGAGGAATATCGAGAAAAATTCATTTCTTTGAAGAATCAGGCGGATGTTTTTTCTAAAAATCTTGATGATTTTTCCTCTTTATCTAATAAATTACCGGAAGCCTTGGGTTTTTATAAGGATCGGCGTTATCTGATAATTTTTCAGAACAACGCGGAGATGCGGGGAAGCGGCGGTTTTGTCGGCAGTTACGCTCTTCTGGATTTAAGCAAGGGGGCTATAAAAAAATTAGAGATACCGGCGGGTGGCGCTTATGATACCAAGGGTTCTCTCGATTCTTTTGTCGCTTCACCAAAACCGCTGTGGCTGCTTAGTCCGACTTGGAATTTTTGGGACGCCAATTGGTTCCCGGATTGGCCATCTAGCGCCAGGAATTTGATGTGGTTTTATGAACACAGCAATGGCTCAACGGTTGATGGCGTTATTGCTTTGACGCCAACGGTAATCGAAAAACTTTTGCGGATAAGTGGTCCGATAGACATGACTAAGGAATACGGCTTAGTTATCGATAGTTCAAATTTTTGGGATACCGTCCAGACGATTACTGAAAAAGACAATATCTCTGAGGAGGCGCTTGCTAATAATATTGGCGATTTAAAGGAATCAAAGACGGCGATTGAAACCGATTTGCCTTTATCTCAGGATTTAGAACAGAATCAGGCCAATAAGCCGAAAAAAATAATTGGTGATTTAAGCGCTAGATTACTAGAAACTTTGCCGGAAAAAATAAACAAAGATAGTCTGCTTTCTTTATTTGTCTTGTTGCAAGAGAGTTTGGCGGAAAAACAGTTGATGTTTTATTTTACTAATCAGGATTTGCAGGCTGAGATATCTCAGAAGAATTGGGGTGGTGAAGTTAGAAAGACTGATAGCGATTATCTTTTAGTGGTTAATACGAATATCGGTGGCCAAAAAAGCGATCGGCAAATGGAAGATTTCTATCATTTAGATAGCCAGATTACCTCTGACGGTAGTGTTGAACATGAGCTGAGAATAGAGAGAAAGCATACTGGCAATAAGGGGGATATTTTTACGGGTGTTAGGAATGTTGACTGGTTAAGGATTTATGTTCCTTATGGCAGTCAATTGGAAAGCGTTTCTGGTTTTCGTCTTCCTGATCAAGCATATTTTAAATCAAGCGATTTGCGCTTAGAGGAGAGCCCGATGTTGCTCTCGGAAAATGAAGCTGAAACTCTATCTGACGGGACAAAAATTTACGAAGAATCTGGTAAGACGGTTTTTGCCAATTGGAGTATGACTGACCCGGGAGAAACTAGCGAGATAGTTATTAGGTATCGTTCGCCGCGTCTTTTATCCCGCCAAGAAAAGGGAAACGTCTGGTGGAATAAGTTTTTTTCTTGGATGGACGCAGGCAGTGGCGATATGTACCGATATTCTTTGCTCTGGCAAAAACAAGCAGGAGCTAAAGCCGCTGCCTTGCAGGTTTCAACGAATTTGCCGGCTTCTTTGAATCTGCTTTGGTCTTATCCCAAAAACAGTTCCGCCGCTTATTTTAATTATTCTGGAAATTTAGATGGTGATAAATATTGGCCCCTCTTATTGATGGATCAGCCGATAGAAAAATAGAAAAAGATATGAAAGAAAAAGATAAAAAGAATCAAATCAATGTTGACTCTCTCAGCCGCAAAGAAAATGCTTTCGTGCGGCATAATTTGTCGGATGTCGCTGAAAAACAAGAAATCCAGGCAGAGATAGATTCTAAAATATTAGAGATATATAAAGACAAGGCGGGCAAGAAAGTTGACGTAGATAAGATGAAAATAAGACGACGCGGGTCGGCTGTCTGGCGTTTTTTTTGGCGCCTATTGTTATTAGTTTTGTCTTTGGGAGCTATATATTATCTCTATTTATTCTTTTTCGCTTACGATAAAAATGCCAGTAGTTTAGAATTTTCTTTGGAAGCTCCTAATAAGGTTTTGGCGGGGGAATCTTTTTCTTACCGTATAAAGGCGCATAATCCGACAAATTATAGGTTGTCAGCGCCGCGTCTTGAATTGCGCTATCCAGCTTCTTTTGTTTTTGATTCGGCTTCGATTTCTCCAGATAGCGGTAATTACGGTTGGAATTTGAGCGACATCCAGTCCGGCGGCGATTTTATCTTGGAAATCAAAGGTTATTTGCTGGCGACTGAAGATTCAGCTAATGTAGTTTTTGCCGACCTGCGATATACGCCGGAAAATTACACTAGCGAAATGAAGAAGGAAGCTTCTTCTTCGACAATTATTTCCGGTTTAGGATTCCGGGTTGATTTGGATTATCCGCAAACAGCTTTTTTGAAGCAGGATAATTATTTATATTTACTGCTTTACAATATCGAAGATACTTATTTGAATGATTTTGATTTAGTTTTTTCCTTGCCTCCAGAAACCGATATTTCTTTGGGTGACCTGCCGTCTGTCGCTACCTCAAGCGCTACTTCGACAGCTTCTTCAACCGCTCTTTCAACTAGTACCCCGGCGGTATTTTCCGTAACTCCGGCTGGCGGCACCGTTTGGCGGGTTTCTGGTTTATCCAAAGGGATGGAAAGACAGGAAATACCGCTCAGTTATCGAGTAAAACAGAAATTAGCCGATCCCAGTATCAAAGTTAGTTTAGAAAAACGCCTGGATAATGGTAATCGCTTGTCTTTTTGGGAAAAGGAAATAAAGCCGGAATTAGTCAGCAGCGATTTAAGTTTATCTTTGACGCTTAACGGCTCAAGCGCTTCAAGCGCCGCTAATCCGGGCGATACCTTGGAATATTCTTTGAAATACTCAAACCGTGGCAGTAATACTTATAAAGACGTTAGCTTGATGGCAGTTCTAGACAGCTCTTTACTTGATTGGAGTACTTTAGCCGATAAGAACAGCGGCGTCATCCAGGGGCGAGCGATAATCTGGAATAAAGAGCAAATTCCGGCCTTGGCGGAAGTAAAGCCGAATGATGAAGGCGATTTAGATTTTAGTATTAAGCTAAAAAAAGCCGGCGATAACGCTTTTTCTTCCAGTTCTTCAATAAGCGCTTACGGACAGTATAGCCTTAGTTTGAAAGAAGCTTCACTGCCTAAGGAAAATAGCGATAACCAAAGCAATAAAATATTGACGATGATTAATAGTGATTTATCTTTGGAAGAAAAGATTATCTACTTTGATTCTTCTAACCAGGTGGTCGGTTCCGGCCCCTTGCCTTTTAGAGTGGGAGAGAAAACGACTGTGCGGGTTTATTGGACTGTTAAGAACAGCCAGCATGACCTTTCCGGCGTGAAAATTTTATTCCCTTTAAATTCCCAAGTTTCTTTTGACGGCTCCGCTCTTAGTAATGCCGGATCAATTTATTATGATGATAGTAGCCGGCAAGTAGTCTGGGAAATCGGCCGCTTGCCACAATCCGCTTATCGAACTGACGCGGAATTCGCTTTAGGGATAACGCCCACGGAGAATGACCTCGGCAAATTATTGATACTTTCTAGCGGCTCGATGCTTAGAGCTACCGACGAAGAAACGAAGGCCGTCATATCCAAGAAGCTTAATCCTCGGACTAGTAAGTTAGAGGATGATAACGCCGCTTCTTTGATAAATGATGGTTTAGTAATTTCTTATTAAAACGAAAAACATGTTTAAGCTTATTAAAACCAAAAAAAACGGTATTCGTTTAGGGCGCCTGACAACACCGCACGGAATTTTAGCGACACCATTTTTTATGCCTGACGCCACCAGGGGTTTTGTTAAATTGACTAATAATAATGACGTTATATCTACCAAAACCAAGGCGATGGTCGTTAACACTTTTCATTTATATCTACAGCCAGGTTTAGAGGTGATAAAGAAGGCGGGTGGCATTCATAAATTTATGAATTGGCGCGGCCCCTTGCTTTCTGACTCCGGCGGTTTCCAGGTTTTTTCTTTGATTCACAAAGATCCGGCTAATGGCCGGATTAATGATGAAAAGGCGATATTCCGTTCGCCGCTTGATGGGTCTTGGCACGAATTTACTCCGGAAAAATCAATCCAAATCCAATTTGATTTGGGCACTGATATGATGGTTTGTCTCGATGATTGCCCGCCCAATGAATTTTCTCGTCAAGAAATGGAAAAAGCGGTTGATCGGACTATCGCTTGGGCTTCTCGTTGTCGCCGGGAATATGATCGACAGATAAAAAAACGTCGTTTATCGGGACGCCAGCGCCCCTTACTTTTTGCCGTTGTTCAAGGCGGCATGGAAGTCGATTTAAGAGAGCGTTGCGCTTCCGAATTGGCGGCTATCGGTTTTGACGGTTATGGTTTTGGCGCCAGACCGATTGACGCGGCGGGAAATTTTTTGGAAGAAATAATGGAGAAAACGGCGGCGGCCATACCGGAATCAGCACCCAGATTCGCCCTTGGCGTCGGTACTCCGGAAGATATTCGCCGTTCGGCGGCTCTAGGCTGGGATATGTTTGATTGCGTAATTCCCAGCCGCGAGGGGCGGCATGGCAAGGTTTACGCGAAGAAAGGGAAGAATTTGGAAGCTTATAATATAGGTAATTCTCGGTTTTCCCAGGATTTTAAGGCGGTTAATGCTAAAAGCGCTTTGTCTTTACTGCGTGAAAATAGCCGCGCTTATCTGCATCACCTTTTCCGTTTAGGCGATCCTTTAGGCCAGAATTTGGCTAGCTTGAATAATCTTGAAGCCTATCAGGAACTCCTCGCTGATTTGCGCCAGGATAAATAAGGCGCCATCTTGGCAAAATCAAGGATATTCTTTATACTAGCTTGGTATAAAATCATTATAAAATAAACATTTTTATGAACACGAAGATCATCATTACTATTGGTCCGAACAGCGAAGGAGAGTCCCAGCTGAAAGAACTGATAAAGGCCGGTGCCGACATTTTGCGAATTAATTTTTCTCACGCTACTTATGAACAGTATCGAAAGATAAAAAAGATTGTTGACGCGCACAATCACGATTCAGAAAAGAAGGTTGCTATCATGATGGATTTACAGGGCCCGAGAATTAGAGTCGGCGTTATGCCGAAGAACGGCGTCTTTTTACAGGAAGGGGAAAGTTATGATTTTGCTTATTCAAAATTACCATATAAGGATGGCGGCGTTATACCGATAGATAATCGTGATTTATCGCATGATATTAAGAAGGGTGATCCGCTTTTCTTGTGCAATGGCGCTATCGAGTTAGAGGTAACGATGGTCAAGGGGAAAGTAATCAGTGCTAAAGTTTTAAATGGCGGCCTTCTGAGTTCGAAGAAGGGAATCAATATCCCTTACACCAATATGCGCCGTGGCGGTTTGACGGAGAAAGATCTTAAAGATTTAAAATTCGGTCTTAAAACGGGAATGGATTATGTTGCTCTTTCTTTTGTTCAAACGGCTAATGACGTTATGCGTTTGCGCAAGCTTTTAGGCAAGAAGAGTAAGACGAAAATAATTTCTAAGATTGAAAGAGGAATTGCTCTTAAGAATATCGATAAAATAATCGCCGCCTCCGATGTTATCATGGTGGCGCGCGGTGATTTAGGAATAGAAGCACCGATTGAAGAATTGCCGATAATCCAGAAGAATCTGGTTCGCCACGCTCACTGGCATGATAAGCCAGCGATTATCGCTACCCAGGTAATGACTTCAATGATTAAGAATCCACATCCAACCAGAGCGGAAGTTTCTGATATTGCTAATGCTGTCTTTGACGGCGCCGATATGGTCATGCTTTCTGACGAGACTACGGTTGGCGATTATCCTTTAGAGGCGGTTAAGGCCTTAAGACGGGTAATTGAACGGACAGAGAAATATATTTATAAATCTAACGTCATTTTTTAAAGATATGAAGATAAAAGACATAAAAGCTTTAGAAATTCTTGATTCTCGCGGCAATCCGACGGTGTCAGCAAGCGTTATCTTGGAAGATGGCAGCTTGGCTACTTCGATGGTTCCGTCTGGCGCTTCGACTGGCAGTTATGAGGCGGTTGAATTGCGTGACGGCGATGAAAAACGTTATCACGGCCAAGGAGTTTTAAAAGCTATAGAAAATATTGAACAGGTAATCCGTCCAGCTCTTATCGGTTTAGAAGCATCGGAACAGGAAGCGATCGATAATAAATTAATTGCTTTAGACGGCACGGAAAACAAAGCTTCTTTAGGAGCTAACGCTATTTTGGCGGTTTCCTTGGCTGTCGCTAAGGCGGAAGCCATTTCTCAGAAGAAAGCTCTTTATGATTACTTAAGCCGTTTTAATCCAGATTTTAACGGTAAGTACATTCTGCCTTTGCCGATGATGAATGTTTTGAACGGTGGCAAGCACGCCAACTGGGCGACTGATATCCAGGAATATATGATTTTGCCTGTCGGCGCCAAAGACATGAAGGCGGCGGTCAGGATGTGCGCGGAAATTTATCAATCGCTTAAAAAAATACTTAAAGCTAAGAATTATAATATCAGCGTTGGTGACGAGGGCGGTTTCGCTCCGGCGGTTTCTTCTAATGGCGAAGCTTTTTCTCTGTTGTCAGAAGCGACTGTCAGCGCTTCCTACGCTCTTGGCCGCGATGTAGTTTTTGGTATTGACGCGGCGGCGACGGAGTTTTTCCAGAACGCTTCCTATTCCTTGAAGAAAGAAGGGAAAACAGTTAATAGTCAAGAATTAGCCGCTTTTTATGAAGGTTTAATGGAGCAATATCCGATAGTCAGTTTGGAAGATATTTTTGCTGAAGATGATTGGCAGGCTTTCCAGTCTTTTACTGCCGCGCACGGAAAAGCCGTCCAGATAGTCGGTGACGATCTTTATGTTACTAATGTTAAGCGCTTAGAAAAAGG
>CAYPAS010000032.1:0-8795 GCA_964408785.1 uncultured Gammaproteobacteria bacterium
ATACTATGAAAAAAGCTCCTAAGACAGCCGTCAAGAAAGGCATGAAAAAAGTTGCTAAGAAGGCTGTTAAGAAGGCTGTCAAAAAAGTTGTTAAAAAAGCTGCTAAGAAGGTCACTAAAAAGGCCGTCAAGAAGGTAGCCAAGAAAAAATAATTTATTTTGATCGTTTCGATTTGAAAATTATACAGAAACCGTTTCGCTTTGCGAGGCGGTTTTTGTTTGGTCTTTAGGTTCTTTTAATATATTGGCGCTTAAACTATCTTGATGAAAATATTTTTAAGGATAGCCGGTCATTATCTTCGTCGCTTTTTTTCGTTGTTTGTCATTTTTTTCTTCGCCGCCTTATTCCTTGGTCGCAATTTTTTTTCTTTGCCGCCAGCCTTGGTGTTTTTTGATGTCGGACAAGGTGACTCTTCTTTGCTCAGGCTCCCGGGCGGTCAAAATATTTTAATAGACGGTGGTCCTGATTCTTCGCTTATGAGTAGCCTGAGCGAGGAACTGCCGTATTTTTGTCGTCGACTTGATATGGTTATTGTTTCTCATCCTCACGATGATCATATTAGCGGCTTATTTGAAGTTTTGCGTCGTTATCAAGTTGGCTCGCTGGTCTATGCCGCTAATCAATCGGCGGAGCCGCTTCTTAAATCATTAATTAGCCTGGCTGTTCAGAAAAAAATCAAACTGCACCCCGTAAGCTCGGCGGAGTATGTGAAATTTTCAGATGATTGCCGACTTTTATTATTAAATCCTGCTGCTTATGGCGCGCCGGATGATGATAATAATTCTTTACTGGGAAAAATAAATTGTTTTGGTCATTCCGTTTTATATGCCGGTGATAACCCGGCCAGCGCCGAAAACAGCTTCTTGTCTTCGGGGCTAGATTTGCGGGCGGAAATCTTTAAGGTTTCACATCACGGTTCAAAAACTTCTAATAGCCAGGAATTCTTGCTGGCCATCCAGCCGAAAATTGCCATAATTTCTTCTGGGAGGGATAATTCCTTCGGTCATCCTCATTCAGAAACCTTGGAAAGATTGGTGAATTTAGGGGTAACGATAAAAAGAACCGATCAGGACGGGGAAATACGATTTTTATTCAATAATTAATAAAATATGGATTTTTTGATTGACCGGCGGGTATTTAATTGCTATAATAATAAGGAGCTAAAAGGCCTTTTTTGTATAAATTAAATTATGATTATCACTTATTTAGGGCATTCCTGCTTTAAAATTCAGGACAAGACCGGAACGGACGGGGTTACTTTGGTTACTGATCCTTATTGCAAGGAAATCGGCTTAAAAGTGCCGAATATCGAAGCGGATATAGTAACTATTTCTCACCAGCACGAAGACCATAATAATGTCTCGGCTTTGCGCGGCGAACCTTTTTTGATTGACTGCGCCGGTGAATATGATTTCAAGGGCATCTTGGTTGAAGGAATCGATTCAGTGCACGGCGGCGAAGAAGCCGCGGCTATAAGCAATATAATATATAGGATAGAGGTTGATGATATTTCCGTCGTCCATCTCGGCGATTTGGGACAGCCTTTAGATAGCGGCCAGCTAGAAAAATTAGCCGGAACCGATATCTTGATGATTCCTGTCGGCGGCCGTTACACCCTCGACGCCAAAAAGGCGGTTGAAGTGATTTCCCAGATTGAGCCGCGGATTATAATTCCGATGCATTATAAATCAGAAAATTGCGTTTTGGACATTGATCCAGTAGATAAATTCATAAAAGAAGTGGGTTTAACCCCTTCATATGAAGAAAAATTAAAGGTTAGCAAGAAAGATTTGCCGCAAGAAGATATGGAGTTAGTAATTTTGAATATCTAATAATAAAAATATGATAAATCCTAAGAAAGAAAGAACTTTGGTGATTTTAAAGCCGGACGCCGTCCAGCGTGGTCTCGTTGGTGAAATAATCAAACGCATAGAAAACACTGGTTTGAAATTAATAGCCATGAAATTTATCCAAGCTAGCGAAGAACAGCTTTGGCAGCATTATAATAAAGATGACGCTTGGTTTTTAAAGAAGGGTCAGAGAATAATCGAAGAAAAAACCGCTGCCGGTTTTCCTGTCGAAAAAGAAGCTATTGAATATGGCAAAGATATCATTCGCGCCTTAGTGAAATTCATGTCTTGCGGCCCGATAGTACCGATGATTTGGGAGGGTAATCAAGCCTCAGGAATCGTTAAGAAATTAGTCGGTTCGACCGAACCGTTATCTTCTGGTCCTGGTACTTTGCGTGGTGATTACACTATTGATTCTTATGAATTAGCTAGTTTAGATGACAGAGCTGTAAGAAATTTGATCCATTGTTCAGATCCGGCGGAAGATGCTGAAAGGGAAGTTCCTATCTGGTTTGATGAAAATGAAATTTTAAAATATAGCTTAGTCATCGATAAGATTCTTTATGACGTCAATTTAGACGGCATTATGGAATAAGCTGGTAATTCCAGGTTATGAAAAAAGAAAGCGAGAAAAAAATTGCCATCATAGCCATTTCTTTAATCAGTTTAGCGGTAATTGCTATCTGGTCGTTTAATTTAAGAAATGTCTGGAAGCCTTCCGTTAAAAAAGAAAAAGAAAAGGCGGCTTTTAATTTTCGCGACCAACTCAATCAGACAATCAAGGATATAAATCACCAACAACAGGATCGCGATAAACGCCTGATAGAAAAAAAACAAGAAATCGGCCAGGAATTTGTTGACGATATGTTAACCGATATCAAAAAGAAGGCTGACGAAGCCCCGGTTGTGTTGGCTACCAGCACCGCCTCCAGCACTCCGATTGCTACTTCCACCAAAAATGATTTAGGGTCGGAAAAACTTAGCAGTGCTTGTCCGCAGTATATAAATTGTATGCCAATGATCGGCCAGACAGTCAATTGTAATATTCCGGCCGGTTGTGAGGGGAAAACCGAATTAATATATTAAGAAAGATATGTCTAATACGGAAAAAGATAAAAAAGAACCGCAAGAAGTTTTGTCGGAAAAAAATGATGGCATTACTAGCGATAATCGCCGTAAAACAGAATACGGGATAGTCGAGGATCAACCGATTGCCGAAGAAATGAGCCGTTCATATTTAGAGTACGCGATGAGCGTTATCGTTTCTCGCGCTCTCCCGGATGTTCGTGATGGTTTGAAGCCGGTTCATCGCCGCATCTTGTATGCCATGTGGAATATCGGCTTGAAACCAAGCGCCAAATTCCGCAAATCAGCGACAGTCGTCGGTGAAGTTTTAGGTAAATATCATCCCCATGGCGACGCGGCTGTTTATGATTCTATGGTTCGGTTGGCGCAGGATTTTGCTATGCGCTATCCGCTAGTTAGAGGCCAAGGAAATTTCGGTTCAATGGACGGCGACGGCGCGGCGGCTATGCGTTACACTGAAGCTAAATTAGCCTCTATCGCTGAAGAAATGTTACAGGATATCGATAAGAACACCGTTGATTTTATTCCTAACTTCGATGGCAGCCATAAAGAACCTCGAGTTTTGCCATCTAAGCTGCCAAACCTGCTCTTGAATGGCACTATGGGTATCGCGGTCGGCATGTCGACCAATATCCCGCCGCATAATCTCCGTGAGCTTTCTCAAGCAATTGATCATTTAATCAGTAATCCTGAGGCTAGTACTGAGGATTTAATGCAGTTTGTTAAAGGACCGGACTTTCCGACTGGTGGCATCATTTATGATAATAAAGAAATCTTGGCGGCTTATTCCACTGGCAAGGGTGGTATAGTTATCCGCGGCAAAGCTGAAATCGAAGAAGAAAAGAATGGCGGTTTCAGGATTATTATTTCGGAGATTCCTTATCAGGTAAATAAAGCAGATTTAGTAGAGAAAATCGCCGATTTAGTAAAAGACAAGAAAGTCGAAGGCATCAAGGCCTTGCGTGATGAATCCGACAAAGATGGTGTTCGGGTGGTTATCGAACTTAAGAAAGATTCCTATCCTAAAAAAGTTTTAAATAGCCTTTATAAGCACACTTCTCTCCAGACGACCTTCCATCTTAATATGTTGGCTTTAGTTGACGGCATCCAGCCGAAAATCTTGAATTTAAAGATGATATTGGAAGAATATATCAAACATCGAGAAGAGATAGTCAGGCGCCGCACTCAATATGAATTAGACAAAGCCAAAGATCGCGCTCACATCTTAGAGGGTTTGGTAATCGCTCTAGAAAATATCGACGAAGTGATAAAGACTATTAAATCTTCTAAAGATAAGGAAGAAGCTCGCTTAAATTTAGTTAAAAAATTCAAATTAAGCGACCGCCAGGCCGTGGCTATTTTGGAAATGCGTTTGCAAAGCTTAGCTAACCTCGAGCGTTTACGCGTTGAAGAAGAATTAAAAGAAAAGCAGAAATTAATTAAGGAATTAGAAAGTATTTTGAAATCGGTAGAAAAAATAAGAGGCATAGTCAGGGATGAATTAAAGGAATTAGTTGAAAAGCATGGTGATGAACGCCGGACTAGCGTTGTCGCTCATGGGGTTAAGGATTTTAGCATGGAAGATTTAGTGCCAAATGAAGACACTGTCGTCATGATGACCAGGGATGGTTACATCAAACGTCTTGATCCTGATACTTTCAAGGTCCAAGCTCGCGGCGGCAAGGGTGTAATGGGATTAACCACCAAAGAAGAAGATACCGTTGAATTCATGTTCACTTCTCAAACTCATAATGATGTCCTTTTCTTTACTACCAAGGGTCGGGTTTTTCAGCTTAAGGTTTATGAAATCCCTCAAGCATCGAGAGTCGCCAAGGGAACGCCGGTTGTTAACTTCTTGCAGCTTTTAAGCGGTGAAAGTATTTCTTCTATTTTGCCTTTGGATAAGGCGGTTTTTAGTAAATATTTATTTTTCGCCACGGAAAAAGGCTTAGTTAAGAAAGTAGAGATAAATGCCTTTAGTAATGTTAGGCGCAGCGGTTTGATTGCTATAAAAATAAAAGATGACGACCGTTTGATTTGGGTTAAGCCGACATCTGGCAATGACCATATTCAATTAATCACTTCCCAGGGGCAGGCGATACGTTTCAAGGAAGAAGATGTCCGAGATATGGGCCGAGGCGCCGCTGGTGTCCATGGAATCAGACTTCATGGTGACGACAAGGTTATTGGTATGGGCGTAGCTAAGACCGACAAAGAAAGAAAGCGCAATTATCAGATATTAACCATTATGTCTGGCGGTTGTGGGAAACGTAGCGATTTCAGCTTGTATAAAGTACAAGGAAGGGGTGGTAGCGGCATCAAGACGGCTAAGGTTACTGATAAAACGGGAGAGATTACTAATGCCTTCTTAGTCAACGCCGATTCTATGGAAGATCGCGATTTGATAATAATTTCTGAAAAGGGACAAGTAATAAGAACTCCGTTCAAATCGGTTAATCTTTTGGGTCGTGATACTCAGGGCGTTAGGATAATGCGCTTTAAAGAAGGCGATGATCGTGTCGCTGGGGTTACTTGGATATAATAGCTAGTTTAATATGAATAGTTTTGTCAAAGAATTCAAGGATTTCGCTATCAAAGGCAATGCCTTGGAATTAGCCGTCGGCGTTATCATCGGCGGTGCTTTTGGCAAGATAATATCTTCTCTGGTTTCTGACATCTTAATGCCGCCGGTTGGTTTGCTTTTAGGCGGATTAAATTTAAAAGATTATTCTTTCGTTCTGAAAGAGGCGGTTATTGCTAGTGACGGACAGGTTTTGTCTCTGCCGTTGGCTCTTAATATCGGCCTCTTTTTGTAAAACATCTTGGATTTTCTTTTAATCGCTTTTTCTATTTTTTTATTAGTTAAATTTTGGTCGAAATTGAAGCGTCAAATCGGTTTGGAAGCGGCAGAGAAAAAAATAGCCGCGCCCTCTAAAGAAGAATTGTTGTTAAGCGAAATTAGGGATTTATTGAAAGAAAAGACGGAAAAAAATAATCAATGAAGCGATAAAACCCAATAAATATGGAAGTTTTATTAATCAGCGTTATTATTATCTTAAGTTTATTATTGGCAGTTTTTCTGTTCGTCTTTTATCGCAAGCTTGATACTTCGAGGGGGAGTGAAAAGATAGACGGGCTAACTGAACGTTTAATCCAGCAATCAGAAAAACTTAGCCAGCTTTCTCAAGAAAATCGAGACTTACGCGGCGAATTGGATCGCAAACTTTCCGAGACTTATCGTAGTAATCAGGAGCAATTCGGCCACAATGCTAAGATAATCCGTGACATAAGTTCTCAGTCGGCTAAATTAATAGAAGAAGTTACGGAAAAACTAACCAAGCTCGATGAAACTAATCGCCAGGTAGTAAATTTTTCCGCCCAGCTCCAAAGTTTGCAAGATATTCTGAAGAATCCCAAACAGCGCGGCATACTTGGGGAATATTATCTCGAGGAAACCTTGAAAAACGTCTTGCCGCCCAATTCTTATCAGATGCAATACCCCTTTAAGGATGGGGTTATAGTTGATGCCGTCGTCTTTGTCAAAGACAAAATAATCCCGATTGACTCTAAATTCTCTTTGGATAATTACGAAAAACTTCTTAATTGCCGGGATGATGAATTGCGCTTGAAATTAGAAAAGCAGTTTAAGCAGGATTTGAAGAATCGTATCGACGAAACTTCGAAATATGTTAAGCCGGCGGAAAACACCATGGAATTCGCTTTCATGTTCATTCCCTCGGAAGCTATTTATTATGATTTATTAGTCGGTCGAACTAATTCGGCCATTAAAGTTAATAGCCGTGATTTAATTGAATACGCTTTTCGTGATAAGAAGGTAGTTATCGTTTCTCCAACTTCTTTCTTGGCCTATTTGCAGACCGTCTTGCAGGGCTTGAAAGCTATGCAGATAGAAGAAAAAGCCAAAGATTTAAAGGTTAACATTGAGAAGTTGGGGCGTCATCTGTTGAGTTACGAAGATTTCTTGAAGAAAATGGGTAGTTCTTTGTCAACGACGGTTAATCACTTTAATAACGCTTACTTGGAGTTTAAAAAAGTTGATAAGGATGTTGTTAAGATAACCGAACAAGAGAGCCGGGTAGAAGCCATGCAAATTGAGCGGCCGAAGTCTTCTTAATATGGATATAGAGGAATTGAAATTAGGCAAAGATCTTGATAGCGACATCCTCAAGGTTTTGTCTTTTTATTCTTTATATAATCAACCGCTTTCAGCTTTGGAAATTTGGAATGATTTGGAGCGGCACTATCCTTTGCTGGAAATAATTGAAACTTTGTCTTGTAATAATAAGATTAAGGAAGAAGCTGGTTTCTATTCATTGTCTGCTGATGGATTTTTGTGGCCACAGCGTCAGGAACATTACAATCATTATTATCGCAAAGTAAAAATCGCTTCCCGTTATGCCAAGATTTTTTCATATTTTCCTGGTGTTAGAGCCGTGATTATGGCTAATGCTTTTGGGAGACATAATTTGCGCGACGATAGTGATATAGATTTTTTAATAATTGCCGCCCCGGGACACTTATGGCTTTCTCGTTTTTATTGCACCGGCATCGCCAAGATTTTAGGCAAACGGCCTAAAGGTGGCGATAAGCGTGATCGTCTTTGCCTTAGTTTTTATCTTTCCGAAAACCATCTTTGCCTTAATGATCTAGAAATCAAGCCGTTTGATCCCCATTATTTTTTTTGGCGCAAGAATTTTTTGCCGTTAGCTGATAAAGATGGAATTTACGATAAATTTTTGTCAGCAAACGCATCGCCACTTGGTTTAAATGGTAATAGAACGACAGTGAACATAGGTTTTTTTGAAGGGATTGCCAAAGCCTTCCAATTAGCCATCATGCCGGCGAATTTGAAAGCGGCGGCTGCCGATAAAGAAAGAGTGATAATAAGTGATGATATTTTAAAATTACATCTCAGCGACAGTCGTCGCAAGATTTTAGAAAAATATGGGAACAAGATTCGAGAAATATTTTAAATTAGTAATAGAATATTCTTTTTACGCTTTTCTTTTGCTTTTGCCTTGGCAGACCAAGCTTTATTTGCGTCCGGCTTTGTCTAATTTTCAAGAGATAAGTTTATACATGTCCCAGATACCGCTAATTTTTTTCTTATTACTCACGTTTATTTATAAATTGAAATTACGTCCTGATAAGACAGCGGTTTCGCCAGTTTTCGCTTCTTTGGCGATTTTTCAAATTTTTATCGTTTTTTCTTTTTTCTTTGCTGTTGATCAGTATTTAGCTTTTTATCATTATTTATTGATAATCGGCGGGATTGCTCTATTTTATTTTTTGAAAGAGGGCGGTTTGCCGGGTGAAGATTCTTTATATTCTCGCGGCAAATCTTTAGGTGTTTTATTATTTAGTTTATTCGGTCAAGCGGTTCTCGGTATCTGGCAATTTTTAAATCAACAGACTTTCGCTTGTAAATATTTAGGATTAGCTTTGCACGAAGCAGGAGTTTTAGGCACGTCGGTTGTTGAAAGTGATTCGGGTCGCTGGTTAAGGGCTTATGGCGGCTTTGACCATCCCAATATCTTAGGCGGCGTAATGGCTTTATCGTTAATCGTCGCCGCCTATATTCTTTCTCGTCAAAAGGTTGTCAGGACTAAGGGGCAGGTGTTTATTTCTCTTTCTTTGTTTTTATTTTATTTTTTCGCTTTGCTGGCGATGTTCTTTTCTTTTTCTCGCGCGGCTGGATTAGCCTTCTTCGTAGGGATAATCACGGCTGGCGTGGTGATTTTTCGCGAAAAAGACCGTTGGGTTTTTGGTCGTTTTCTGGCTTTAGTTTTTTTCTCGATAATGATGATAGTCTTAATAGCGGTTCCTTATCGAGATATA
>CAYPAS010000033.1:0-8726 GCA_964408785.1 uncultured Gammaproteobacteria bacterium
AAAAATGATTATGGTGGAACGGTTAACGATAATCGCAGTTATGAAGAATATAAACAATTTATCAGAAATTCCCTGCTGGCCGCTTTGCCTAACACTAAACCAGACTGCCACGTGTTCTACTGGTGCGATCAAACCTATATCGGTCTTTTCCAAGAACTGTATCGAGAGATGGGAATAGTTAATAAACGGGTTTGCCTGTGGCTTAAAAATTCGCAGAACCCGACACCTAAGGTCGCTTTTAATAAATGCTACGAACCCGCCGTCTATGGAGTTAAGGGCAAGCCATATATCAATCCTGACATTAAAAACTACAACGAGGTTTTGAATAAAGAGCTGGGCACGGGCAATGAAATGTTTGAAGATGTTTACGATTCTTTAGATATTTGGCTGACTAAACGTATTTCAGGCAAAGACTACGAACATGCCACTAGCAAGCCCCCAAAGCTCTACGAAAAGGCTATCAGGCGCTGTACCAAGCCAGGCGACATTATTCTTGATTCCTTTTCTGGATCAGCCAGCACGATTATAGCGGGCGAACAATTAAAGAGAAAGGTTTATGCGATGGAACTTGAGCCAATTTTCTGTGATTTGGCGATAGCAAGATACCGAAAATTAACAGGTAGAAAGGAGGTGGTGGAGCATGTCTAAGAAAAGCAGACTTCAAGAAGCCTTTTTCGCTGAGCTTAAAAAAGTGCCTATCGTTTTAGTCGCCTGTGAAAAGTCTGGCATCTCTCGCAATAGCGTTTATCGCTGGAAGCGAGAGGATAAAGATTTTTCTAAAGTCATGGATGAAGCTTTAGCAGAAGGCGAAGCCTTGGTAAACGATATGAGCGAAAGCCAGCTACTAACCATGATCAAAGAAAAGAATTGGTCAGCTATCAGCTTTTGGCTTAGACATCGCAATCCGAGGTTTAAGGATAAAATTGAGGTAACTTCTAAGACGGAAGATACCGATGAACTAACCCCTGCTCAAGCAGAGGTCGTCAAACACGCTTTGAAACTGGCCAAACTATTACCAGCTGATGAGCAATTAATAAATAATAATTCTAAACAATATGATAGTAAACAAGATGATTCCCCAAGAGATGGTGGAACAAATGACTCAAGACAAGAAGATAAGAACAGCGATAACTAGAGAAAGCTTTTCATATTTCTTTCACTTCTATTACGCCCATTATGTTAAGTATGAAACGGCAGATTTTCAGAAAAACATAATTTCCCTAATTGAATCCAGCCACAAAGAAAATCTATTTGTAGTTGCTTTTAGAGGATCAGGCAAATCAACAATCGTTACTGCCGCTTATCCGATTTGGGCGATACTCGGTAAACAACAGAAAAAGTTCGTCGTTATTTTCTGTCAAACTCAGGCACAGGCTAAACAGCACATGATGAATTTACGCCGAGAATTAGAAGATAACGATTTACTTAAAAAAGACCTTGGCCCCTTTCGAGAAAATAGCGATGAATGGGGCGCGCAGTCAATCGTCTTTTCTAATACTAATGCCAGAATAACGGTCGCTTCAGTCGATCAAAGTATTAGAGGTATTAGACATTATGAAAGCCGACCAGATTTAATTATCTGTGATGATGTGGAAGATATCAGCTCGACCAAAACCAGGGATGGGCGCAATAAAACATATCAATGGCTTAAAGGCGAGGTGATTCCCGCTGGCGATAAAGACACAAGACTAGTCATAGTCGGTAATCTCTTACATGAAGATTCTCTACTTATGAGATTAAAAGAAGAACGAGAAAAAGATATTATCGACGGCCACTTTTTATATTATCCTTTAATTAACAAGAAAGGTGTTTGTTTGTGGCCCGGTAAATATCCCACTGAAAAAGATGTAGAAATTGAAAGAAAAAAGGTTGGCAATGAAATTACTTGGCAACAAGAATATCTGCTTAATATAGTGCCTAGTGAAGATCAAGCTATTTATCCTGAATGGATTAATTATTATGACGAGATTCCAGAAAGGATGAATATGTACGGCGGGTATAAATCACATCTTGAAGTGAGAATCGGTATTGATCCTGCTATTTCTCAAAGTGATGTTGCAGATTACACAGCTATGGTTCCTGGATTATTATTTGAAACCAAAACAGGATATAGAATTTATATCTTACCAAAAATAATCAACAGACGGCTTAATTTCCCTGAAACAATCGACACCTGTAAGGTAATGTATGATAGTTATAAAAAAGATTACGATCTCGTAAGACTAGTCGTTGAAGATGTTGCTTACCAAAAAGCTTTACCTCAACAATTGAAAGTTGAAGGGGTTGGCAACGTCATGACAACGCACCCAGGAAGCCAAGATAAACGCACCCGACTTGTTCTAACTGCCAATATGATTAAAAACGGACAGATATTATTTCCAAGAAAAGGGGCTGAGGAGTTAATCCAACAGATAGTCCATTTTGGAGTCGAAAAGCATGACGATTTGGCTGACGCTTTTGTTAATTTAGCTAATAGCTTATTAGATAAACATCCAAATCCGCCAAGAATCTACTTTTTATAGCTATTTTTCCTTTAATATTACAAGGAAAGTTATCGACAAGTTGCCAACAGCTAGCTGCTTAGCAAAAGCTTAAAAGTGTGTCATTAATGGAGGCGTAGATTTAACTAATAATTAAAATTAAACCATATGCCTCCATTAGACGCTCCATTAAAGTATTGCCTTTACGCTAGAAAAAGCACCGAATCAGACGAAAGACAGGTTCAATCAATTGATTCTCAAGTTAAAGAAATGCTTCAAATTGCCGAACGAGAAAATCTAGAAATCGTCGATATTAGGCGAGAATCAAAATCCGCTAAAGATTCTGGCAATCGTCCCATTTTTAAGGAATTACTAAAAGATATAGCAGAAGAAAAATTTAACGCTATTTTAACTTGGGCCCCTGATAGACTTTCAAGAAATGCTGGCGACTTAGGATCGCTGGTTGATTTAATGGATGAGAAAAAATTAATGAGTATTCGCACCTTTGGCCAAACATTTAGCAACTCACCAAATGAAAAGTTTCTGCTTATGATTTTATGTTCTCAGGCAAAACTTGAAAACGATAACAGAGGCATTAATGTGAAACGAGGTTTAAGGGCTAGATGTGAAAGAGGTTTATGGCCAACATGTCCGCCGACTGGCTACTTTAAAGAAAAGCGAGTTGATCATAAGGGGCAATGCTTAATTGATCCAGATAGAGGTCATGTAATAAGACAAATGTTTGAGAAAGTTGCATATGAGAAATGGTCGGGCAGAAAATTATATAATTGGTTAAGATTTGATTTGAACTTTAGAACGGCACTAGGTAAAAAACATTTAAGTCTTGGCAATATTTACCGTTTATTAGAAAACACCTTCTACTATGGCCCCTTTGAATACCCACGAGGTAGTGGCAATTGGTATCAAGGAAAACATGAGCCGTTAATAACCAAGGAGCTGTTTGATTTAGTCCAAGATCAAATGAAAAATTCCCAGTTGGTCAGGCGAGAAAATATTGAGTTCGCTTTTACTAAAATCATGACCTGCGGATTGTGTGGTTCAGGAATATCGGCAACTGAAAAATTTAAGAAACTAAAAAATGGCGGTTATAACCGTCATATTTATTATGGTTGCACCAAGGCAAAGGATAAAAATTGTAAATGCGGATATATCAGCGAAGAAGATTTAATTAAGCAGCTACAAAAACAAATTGATAAATTAGATTTTAAAAAATTACCAGTTCAAGACAAAATTGAGGGAGAGATAAAAAGATTTAAAAAATTTAAAATGATGGCGACTGGCAAAAACCAAAACATCGACGTGAGCGACGTCGATGTTAAGAACTATATTAAATTTTTACTAAAAGAAGGTGATGATCAAGAAAAACGAGAATTACTGACTTGTTTAAACGGGGAGATATTGTTGAAGAATAAGGTGGTTGAAATTAAGTAGAAGTTAATCAATTTTTTCGATACTTTTAACCACAAATTTGCTCAATTTATTTTTTACGGCATTAAGTAAATTCTCTTCGGTTTCCTGAAAATTAAAAGAAAAATTTTCATTTTTAACTTTTACATTACCAACTCGACAATTAGAACCTTCCCCGGTAATTATAATTTCTATTGGATCCACTCCTTCTCGCTCAAAATAAATTTTATATTTCATATTAATTTAATTCATTAGCCATTAATTCAGCTTGCTTTAAAACATTCTCGGTTGCCACTAGTTGTTCGTCTGGCGGATAACCATAACGGTTTAAAATTCTTTTTACATCTCTTCTTAATCTTGCCCTTACTGACTCTTTTAATGTCCAGTCTATACTTGCATTACCACGAACACTTCTAAACACCTCAACAGCAATAACGGCTAATTGTTTATCGCCAAGAACGGCCTTGGCGCTATCATTATTAGCTAAAGCATCATAAAAAGCTAGTTCATCTTCATTTAAATTTAGTTTCTCCCCTCTTTTATCAGAATTTTTGATCTCTTTGGCTAATTTAATTAATTCTTCAATTACTTGAGCTGTTGTTAAAAGATTGTTTTGATATTTTTTAATAACATTTTCCAACATTTCTGATAATTTACGACTCTGAATTAAGTTTTTCTTAGTCCTAGTTTTAAGTTCATCATTCAAAATCTTTTTTAATAATTCTAGAGCTAAATTTTTATGCTCCATGTGCTTAACTTCTTCTAAAAATTCATCGGATAATATTGATATATCTGGTTTTTTAATGCCAGCGGCATCAAAAACATCTACAATGCCGTCGGCAACGACTGCCTTATCAACAATTTGTCTTATTGCGGTATCAATTTCGGCATCAGTCTTCCCGGATCCCACTGGTTCAAACTTAACAAGACGAGCCTTAACCGCTTGAAAAAAGCCTATTTGATCTTTAATTTCTAAAGCCTTTAAACTAGGAACAGACAGGGCAAAAGATTGAGATAACAAAGAAACCTGTTTAACAAATCTATTTTTACCATCCTCTAAACTAAGTATATGCTCTTGCGCCTCTAAAATAAATGATAATTTTCCTCTTGTGTCTAAATTAAAATATTTTAGATAATCAAAACCATCAAACATTTGCTCAACTATTTCAAACTTTTCAATCATGGCTGCTATGGCTTCGTTTTGATCCAAAGTTGGAGCTCCCTTACCGCCACTAGCAGTATAAGTAGCTAAAGCTGTTTTTAAATCTGAGGCAATGCCAATATAATCGACAATTAATCCTCCTGGCTTATCTTTAAATACTCTATTAACCCTAGCAATAGCCTGCATTAAATTATGGCTTTGCATGGCTTTGTCAATATACATAGTATGAAGACAGGGCACGTCAAACCCTGTTAACCACATATCGCGAACTATAACCAACTTTAATTGGTCATTAACATCTTTAAATCTATCTCCGATTTCTTTTCTGTTTTGTTTATTAGTATGATGAGTTTGCCAATTTTCTGGATCAGATGATGAAGATGTCATTACAACCTTGATAGCCCCCTTCTTTAAATCATTGTCATGCCAGTCTGGTCTAATTTTTACAATTTCTTCATACAGCTCCACTGCTATACGACGACTCATACAAACAATCATACCCTTACCCTCAAAAGCTTCTCTTCTTTGTTCAAAATGATCAACAATATCCTTGGCAATTAATTTTAACCTATCACTATGACCAATAATAGCCTCCAGTTGAGTCCACCTCGTTTTAGCTTTTTCTTTAGCAGAACTTTCATCACTTTCAGTAATTGATTCAACTTCTTCATCCAACATTTTTGCCTCTTCTGGTTTTAAATGAATCTTGGCTAAACGTGATTCATAAAATATTTTAACAGTAGCCCCATCTTCAACAGCTTGAGCTATGTCATAAACATCAACATAATTACCGAAAACAGCTGGAGTAGATGCGTCTTCTTTTTCTATAGGGGTTCCAGTGAAACCAATAAATGATGCGCTTGGCAAAGCATCACGCAAATATTTAGCGAAGCCGTATCTAGTAAAAACTTCTCCATCTTTCTCGCTAGTTTTGACAGCGAAGCCGTATTGACTACGATGAGCTTCGTCGGCAATAACAATGATGTTCTTTCTATTTGAAAGCATTTCAAAAGAATCTGCTCCGTTTTCTGGAAAAAACTTTTGAATAGTGGTAAAGACTATTCCCCCTCCAGCAACTCTTAAAAGGTTTTTTAAATCATCTCTGCTATGAGCTTGGACAGGATCTTGTCTTAATAATTGTTTACAATTAGCAAATGTATCGAATAACTGATCGTCTAAATCATTTCTATCAGTAATTACTACTACGGTTGGATTATCTAATTTCAACACAGACTTTCCAGTATAGAAAACCATCGATAGTGATTTTCCACTTCCTTGAGTATGCCAAACAACTCCAGCCTTTCTATCTCCATCTTCGCTACTAGCTTCTAACGTTTTAACAACCGCTTTATTAACTGCGTAATATTGATGATAGGCTGCTATTTTTTTTATTGTTTCGACTAAAGATAGCCCTGTTTTTGCATCTTCTTTTCTATTCTTTTCAAAAACAATAAAATGAGAAATTAAATCTAAAATAGTTTCTCTGCTAAGCATGCCCTTAACCATTGTTTCTATCTGGGGTACAATATTTTTTTCATCATTAAATCCGTCTTTTGATTTCCAAGCTAAAAATCTAGATAAATCAGAGGAGATTGTCCCGGCTTTAGCATCCAAACCATCAGAAGCGATCAAAAATGAATTATAATAAAATAGAGACGGAATGGCGTTTTTATAATTCTGTAACTGAGTATATGCTTTTTGAACTGTAGCATTCTCATCAACTGGATTTTTTAGCTCAATCACTACCAATGGCAAGCCGTTTACAAATAAAATTACATCTGGTCTTTTAGTAATATTATTTTCAATAACAGTAAATTGATTACAGGCAATAAAATCATTATTGTCTATATTATTAAAATCAACTAAATATATTTTATCGCCTTTAATCCCGTCTTCACCCATCACTTCAACCTCAATTCCCTCAGTTAATAAACGATGAAAATATTCATTATTATCTATCAAATTTTGACTAGGAAAATTTAATATTTGTCCTAAAGCCTGAACCTTCATTTCGTCTGTGGCATCAGGATTAATACGATCAATAGCTTCTTTAAACCTTTTCTTTAATATTATTTCATATAACTCCGCTCTTTCGCTTTCCTGGTCTTCAGGAGATAAATATTGCCAACCTTGATTTTGCAAAAGCTCAATGACAAATTCTTCAATTGTAGATTCAAATATTTTACTCATAATATTTTAAATATATTTTGATTTATTTTTTTCACAATAATTTCTTACAAATTGCATCCAAGAATCATACCAATACCACGTTTTAACCACTATAGCGCCGAAACCTTTGGCTGGATTTTTTGCATCATTATCTCTCCATAACTGAGTATGCTGATAAACCCCAAACTTTTTATAACCCTCTTTATTCATTTGCTTCCAAATATCACCTGCGGCATATTTTTGCTTTTCTTTTTCTTTTACTAAAACATATTCTTTATTCATGCCTTCAGCAATTTTTGAATCCGCTGGAATAAATTCAATAACCTTATCAGCTTGTCCTTTTCTATTTGCAGTTTTAGGGACAAACAAAACTCTGTAAGAAAACCGGCTGTCATTAAAATCTTTTTCCGACAAACCTTGATCAAAATTTTGAATATAAGCAGAAATGTTTTGCGGCAAACCTTCATAGTCGACTAATTGATCAACTTGTTTTTCACTCAAAGATGAGAATTGGAGACTAAATGACAAATACTTCTCAATCCCTTCCTGTTTTGAAAATAATTTCTTTAGATAATAATTATAATTCAAGCAACATGCCTGGAATCTTGCACTTAATAAATCATCAATTTTTGTTGTCATCTGGTGCTCTATCTCATGGCGCAAACCAATTAAAAATCTCAAATTACTTGCGGTAATTTTATCTATTGGCGATTTGTCATCATTCAAACATCTTTCAAGCTCCCAGTATTTATAAGCGCCACATTTTGTAGTATGAAAACTTTTTCTTTTTTCACCTTGATCAAAATACCTATATTCAATTTTAATGTTTCTGTAATATGCGTGTAAAAGATATGTCCATGCGACAACCGAAAGCACAATAAACGATTCTGATTTAAATTGAATATTGGGATTATTGAAAATTTGGACAGCAGACAACATCGACTCTTTTGATTTTAAGAGTAATTCGTTTTTTATAGAGCCAATTTTTCTGTTCCGTGTTGTCATATTTACGAATTAATAATCCATTAAAATAATTTTTTAGCGAAAGCTGTTTTTAAATCCGTGATCTCTTGCAAAGTAAGCATCTCATCCTTTTCCTCAAGAATCCATGTAAACAAATTTCTGGTATATCCGTGACCTAATATTCTGTAAATTTGTGGATTATCAATACCGGCACGAATAACTCTTTTTAATTCTGTTTCGGTTAAGTAATTTTGCAAAGGAATCAAATCAGAACAAATTGACCTAGTGGAAACAAAATTTTCAGATTTTTCTAATCTTTCAATCAAATCCGTCTTTTCATTTATAAACGAAAACAACTCCTCTTTGTATGCTTCAATATCGCTATATAAAGCCCTGCTTGGGGTTAATTGAATGCCACGAACAACAACTTCTTCCTCACTGCTTTCGTCGATATATCTGTTAAACTCGTCATTTTCTTCATAATAAACCCTGCTTCTGTCTTTCAAGTCCTCCGCATGGGATAC
>CAYPAS010000034.1:0-8496 GCA_964408785.1 uncultured Gammaproteobacteria bacterium
AAGAAGCGGCGGCTAAATCAAAGGCTTTTTCTCCAGGATTATACAATTCTATCCAATCATTGTCACCGCTAGCATAAACCCCGCTTATCAGCGCTAACGGCGATGAAGAATTTTCCGCTTCATTATTATTTTCTTGTTCGCTAGAATTATCTTGATTATTATTAGAAGCGCTCTGATCATTATTTTCACTAGCGGCAGTTTGCGGATAATCAGGGTCAGCAGCGAACAATAAACGATAATCTAGGTGATTATCTTTTTGATCTTGATAACGGTCGATAAGATAACCATCTTTAATTTCCGGCGCGGGAGCGGAGCCACGAAAATAAGTCGCCTGGCCGAAACCAACAGCATCGATTATATCATCATCTAGGCTAGAAGAAATCGGCCCTTTGCCCAAATATATCGTATAAGCATTGCCACTCCAGGAAAAACCCTCGCGACTAACGATTGCGTCAGCCCGATTTTGCCAATAAGCGCTGGCGGCGCGACTAGTTATAAGATAACGGGCGCCAGGAGCAATTTTCAAACCACCAGGATATTTAGCATCATCTTCATCGCCAAAACGCAAGAGAATACTAGGATCATCGGCTGTGCGCGTCTTTTCCAGACGAAAGCCAGAAGCGCCTAAATCAAGTTCTTGATTGCCGCCATTTAGTAATTCAATTGAATCATTAGAACCACTAGCGTATATCCGACTGATATAGATTGGCCCCAGCGAAGCCGTCGCCGTACTTGTCGCTGGTGCTGTTTTATTACTTTCTTGCCTAGAAGAATTATCAGAAATAATATTTTCCGTGATTGATGAAGAGGCGGTCTTGTTTATATTTATTCCGGCCTTGTGCGTCACCGTCTTGTCATAATAAGCCGTCAACTGATTATCTTTCGGTCCTAAACTGATAGCGGTCTTTTGAGTTTCTGAAACCCGCCCAGCTAAAAGTGTACTGCTAGAATGAGAAATTTCTAAAGAGGCTAATTGACCTAGCTGAAAACCACGGCCGGAAGAGCCTATTTCATCAAGACTTTCTTTGCCGACACTTAAAGATATCTTGGTTTCCGGATCGTCATCATCCTTATTTTTCGTTACCTCTTCCTTTTCCTCATCCGCCTTTAGAGAAGTATTGTTCGTTGCTTTATTAACCGCTACCGGCTGGTAAGAAACAGATTGACCAAGGTCAGAAGCGTTTTCTTTTTCATCGCCACTCGCTGCTAAAACGCTTTCTATATCCTGATAATCATCAGCAAAGAAAAAACCGGATAAATCCTGCCAAGCATTTTTAACGGCCACAGCCACCGTCTTGCCCGCGTCACCCACCTGACTACCAATTACCTTCAAAGATGATAAAGGGTTGTTAATCAGGCTCCAGCTTATTACTAATTTACGGCTATCAAAACTAGCTCTTATTTTCGAACCATCAAAACGTGAAGCGATTTCCACGTCAGAAGCGACTGGTCTCAAAACATCTTGAATAAATTGGGTATAAGGGAAAAAGATAAAACGTTTGCCCCCTTCTATTAACCCCAAATCGTAACCAATTATTTCTGGAGCGGGAACGACTATATTGCGCCGCCTGGCAACTTGGGAAAATTCTTTGCTTTTAGAAAAACGGTCGCCAGCCGCATCTGCCTGGCTATAATCATCAAAACCATCAGGCGTAATATTAATAGCGTATTTTTCTGGATTATACTCCAAAGCAGATAGATCGTAAGGATTAACGATATCAGCACTTTCATAAAGCTTTTCCGTTAAGCCGACACAGGTCCATTCGCCGCTACCGGGACCCTTTTGGCGATGAAAATCAAAATCATAAGCCAATTGGCTCTCGGCTAAATTACGCGCCATAATCACCACTTTCGCCTGCCGCCAAGCGTCCAAGCCATCTGGAATTCTCGCCCCCAAAAAATTTTCACCCTCGGCCAAATTAACAAAATACTTAGCTGGTGTTTTGACTATACCATCAGCCATCGCCTCAACGATATAATCCTCGCCATCTTCTTCGCCAATATAAATCGCCGCGTGGCCGGAATAAATATTTTTCATGATGCCGTTGGCGCTTTCCATTAAGGCGTCGCCGCTATAACCGAACATCCGACCGCCGCCAGACGTCCGATAAAGCAAGGTGCCGGGCGGCATCGCAAAACAAGCAGTTGTTCCACCGAAAATAAAAAATAAAATAATCGCGAGGCTTATTTCTGTTTTAATAGTTTTCATCTTCATAAAATAATTGCCATTCAGCGGCCGTTATTTCCGGCAAAGATAAACGCTCAGCGCCTTCTCTGCCACGATTAATTACTTCCGCCGCTAGGAAGCGGCCGATATTATCATTTAAGCCAAGCTTGTAATAAGCTTCTAAAATAGAAACAGTGGCATCCGGAAAAAAATTATAATAACTGCCGCAAAGCATTATTAAGCCATGACGGACTGACTTAGCGGTGGCGGCAGAAAATAAAAGTCTTTTTAAAATATCCAAATCATCTTCCTTCAAAGCAAATCCCCGGCTAACTGGATTCGACAACGCCCGTAAAGCTTCCCTTCTTAAAGCTGGCGGCGTATCTGTCTTTTCTAGCAAGGATAGATAAAAAGCTACGGGATTGGGAGCGGAAGCCAATAACTCTTGAGAAAACAAAGCCAATATCGCCGAACGGAATTTGCCACTCTCCAAATCATCGGATAAGATGAGCGCCAAAAATTTCGACAAGCTAGCAGATTTAGAAAAAGATTCTTTCCAGGCAGCCGCTAAAAATATCCGATAATCATCACCCTCTTTTTTATTGGCGATTGTCCGGCGGACGGCGGCGGCAAAATAACTATTCTCTCCATCTTTTTTTAAACGATTAACAATAATCGTTCCCTGCTGGCGCCGCCAAATATGGCAAGATTCATGGCAAAGCACCTCTTCTTGGAAAGAAAGACGCAAACGATAAAGAGCTAAACTACCCTGGCCAGCCAAAAATAAAGACACCGAGACAAAAATCGCCAGCAACAAAAAAGCCGACAAAAAAATCCCCAATATAACCCTATAATGACACCGCCAAAAATCTTTCAACTTTTTGACCCTTTGGGCGATCTTTAATTTTAAATGTTTCATAATCCTATATTTTATTAGGACTATAAAACAGCCGAGCTTAATCCACTCTAAAAATTATCTGCCGCCCAAATTAGGCAATAATAAAACCGGGCTTAAGTGCTCGGTTTTATTCTATCTGCTTTTAAAATCTTTTATTTATTTGTCTCTGGATTATCCTCGTTAATTTTTTCCAAGAATGTTTTCCAGGAAGTACTAGCCTCCACGTCAATCTTAGCCGCCGCGGCCGCTAAAGAATAAGCTTTGAGAGGCTCGTCATTAACGTAATAGAGCTTGGCTAAATTAAGCATGACCTGTGGATCATTAGGATAAATAGCTAACAATCTTTCCGATAAAGCCAAGGCTTCGTCATAACGCTCATTAGCGGCATAATAATTCAATGCCCTAATTAACAAAGGGCCGGAACTTATATCGCCAATACCGCCTAACTCGATACACTTTTCCAAAGAGTCAGACATCGCTTCTTTCTGGTCAAGTAATATATAGAATTGCGCTAAACGGCAATAACCCTCGGAAAATTTAGGATTAAGAGAAATGCCGTAATCCATCACCTTTATTGCTTCATCTTTTTCGCCGCGCAAAAGTAAAATCTGCCCCTTGATAAAATAAGTAGTCGCCCGGCCAGGACTGGAGGCAATCGACTTATCAATAGCTTCTAAAGATTTTTCAGAATATTCATTAAACTTATCTAAATCCTGGCTACTGTATCTGGCGGCAATATCGTAAACTTGCGCCAATTGCATCAAGGTTAAGCTATCAACTGGATTCTCTTTTGCATTCATCTCCACTAAAGACGCCACGTAATCAATAAAATTTCCACCTTCAATATTAGGAAAAGCCTGAATAACGGCCGGATTAGCTAAAACGAAATTTATTAGCGAAGAGCGCGCGTCGTGTTCCAAAAACCCACCATTTAAAGAATGACGATAAGCATCCCAAGCTTTTTGATAATCACCCATATCGAGATAACGATAACCGCCGATAACGCCGTTAAAAGTCTTCCAAGCCTTAACATTAAAATTCCAAACAAAAAACAAAGAAAGCAGCAAAGAGGTTACCAATAACATCCCTTCCCATTTCTCCAAAGCACCGCGTTCGACACGGGAATCAAGAGGATAAGAAGATTCTTCCTCCAAAAAAGAAAATCTAACAAAAGCTAAAGTTATCATTAAACAGATATAAGTAACATAGGAATCAAATACCGCTAAATTCTGAATGAAATAAGCCAGTAAAAGAGCGACGACAATCGCTATTTCCCAATTAGCGCGGCCCTTATCAGAAGAAAAAGAAATATTTTTTCCCCGCCTTCTTAACAAATTAATAAGATAATAAGCCGCGGCGGCGAAGATGCTTAAATAAGCCAATAAGCCAAAAAGACCCGTGGTTGAAACTATATCTACTAAGTTATTGTGCGCCCGGTCAAAATAAACCTCCGTCTTTGAATAATCAAAAAATTTTGAATCAAAATATTTATCAAAAACTATAGCATAATTCCCGAATCCCGTACCAAAAAATGGATGATTAGGAAAATCTAACCAAGCGGAATGCCAAGAAATAAGCCTAGTTTGAAAAGTTGCTTTTTGCGAAGTAAGATTCCTTAAAAAACTTTCTTGAAACCAAGAAGCATTTTTCTGAGAAAATACTAAAATAACCGCAAGAACTGAAAAGGCGATAAAAATTCGGCTGTATTTTTTTACCTGACGATTTTCGTGCGATACGGCCAAAGATAAAACTAAAGACATTAATCCAAAAAACAAGCCGATTATCGCTCCCGAAGTACGGCAAGCGGCAAAAGCTGGTAAATAGACAATAAAAGGCAAAAGATATAAATAGCGCCAAGAATTATTTTCACGGAAGAACAGGATCAAAGAAAAAAACATGTTAAACATCAAATAAGCACTGACATAAGTGGTATTGCCAATAGTCGAATAAGGATTACCCCCAAAAATTCCTATCAAGGCGACTGCCGCCGATGTTGCCACTGAAGAAATTAAAAGTAAACGCCACTCTCTCCAGGTGCGAAAAACGGTAACGACTATCAAATAAAAAAACAAGAAATGCAACAAATGGAAAAAACCAAGCATACGTTCGGCATTACCCCAAAAACTAAGACCAAAATTGACACTAGCAATGCAGGAAACGATTATCGCCAAAAAATAAGCACCCAAGCCGTAAAGGATTAAATCTTTCCGAGGACGATATTTTGGGTAAACAAGCACCAAAACCAAATAAACCGCGAATAACAGTTCCATTAAAATATTAAAGCTAAGCTGTTTGGAAGTTATGTACGGAAAAAGTAAACTGCCAAAAACAAAGAAAACGATAAAAAGTGAAGCAATAACACCGCCCTGTAAAAGACGGCGATAGATTCTGTCGGTCATATTTTAATTAATAGTTTAAAAGAGAGCGGCCGAAAGCAGCTCAATAATATTATAGCACTTCTCGTTTTTTATCTCTATATCAGGTAAAATCAAGCAAATAAAAAAGCCGGTTAATTACCCGGCCAAATTCAAATCATTTGAGGAAAAGATTGCTCATCTTGTTCATGCTCAAAAAACTCAACAAAAAATTTTAATTCTTTTTTAAAAAAACCTCCGAAACTTTCTATTTCAACCAGTAACTTTAAAAAATTATTAATTTCTTGATCTCCTAGACAATGAAGGCATGGCGAAAGTAAGTTTGATTCGCCGTGGCAGTATTCGCAAGATTCCGTTATTAAGGATTCTCCTTTTTTTAGTTTTTCAAAAAAAGTTTTTTCCAGTTTTTCTGAAGCTTTTTTCGTTTCATTAAGCCTCTCCAGGCTAGCTAAAACTGGTTCGCTTAAATGAACAAAAATATCAGAAAATCCTTTAAATTTAAGGATAAAAAAATTTTCCATTTTTCCTCCGATTTTTAATTATTAAGAACTGGCTAAAACTTATCATTTATTTCCTTTTTTGTCTAGAGGCACGCAATTGGCCGCAAGCCGCTTCAATGTCACCGCCGAAACTTAAGCGCGTAGTAACCTTAACACCGCTATTTTCCAAGCGTTTCTTGAATTTTTCTATTCTCTCCCGGCTAGAAGCTTGGAAGCGCCCAGTTTGATTATAAGGAATAAGATTAAGCAAATATAATGGTTTGGCCACGAGTTTGGCTAAACGATCCGCCTGTTCATCACTATCGTTTATCTCTTTAAGCATTAAATATTCAAACATTACTCGGCGGCCGGTTTTAGAAATATAACGATCGACTTCTTTTAATATCTCTCTTAATTGATGTTTCTTGGCTATCGGCATCAAATCTTGACGCAGGGCGTCTTCTGGCGCGTGCAAAGAAACAGCCAGATTGATTTGTAGGCTTTCACCAGCTAAACGCTTTATGCCCTCAGGAATGCCGGCAGTGGAAACGGAAATACGCCGCGAACCGAGATTGAAAGTCTCTTTATCATTTAAAAATTTAACCGACTTGATGAATTGTTCATAATTCAAGAACGGCTCCCCCATCCCCATAAAAACGACGTTATCAACTTTCTCGCCGCCACCCTCTTTCTTCAAAAAGCGCGACCAAAAAAGCACCTGTTCGACAATCTCTTCAGCGCTCAAATTACGACTGAATCCCGCTTGACCGGTAGCGCAAAAAGCGCAGCCCAAAGGACAACCGACTTGACTGGAAATACAAACAGTATTGCGAGGTGATCCGCCGTCTTTAGAACCACGTTGTCTGATAATCACTGTTTCCACCGATTCCCCATCCTCAAAAGATATCAAGGCTTTAAGACTGGCTGAGTGCTGGCTAGGAATTATTTCCGCTTTTATTTCCAAGGGACAGGCGTCCGTTAATTCTTGGCGTAAATTCTTCGGCAAGCTAGAGATTTCTTCCCAACTTGAAACAAAATCCTGGAACAAGGCCTTGTTTATTTGTTGATAACGATATTTTGGCTGTTCAGCTAAAACCTCGCTTAATCTAGAAATGTTCATATTTTTTTCCGCAATATTATTCTTACTATCTCGCTTCTAGCCGTGGTCCGCATCGGCGGTCCCCAGGAGCCGACGCCAGAGTTAACTACTAAAGAAAAATCGCCTTCTTGAAAAAACCCGTAGCCATAACCGTGATGCGCCCAACTAACCAAATAATTAAACGGCCATAATTGGCCATCATGAGTATGGCCAGAAAGCTGTAAATCAATGCCGCTTTTTTTAGCTAAAGGAATGTTTTTAGGGGCATGCAATAAAAGGATACTAGGTTTTTCTGATTCATAACCGACTTGTTTCAAAATAGCTTCCTCCAAATTAAAATCCGAATTAAAAGAATAATTAATACCGATAATCTGCAAACCAGAAACTTCGACTAAAGAATTATCCAAAATCTTTATCTGGCTATCTTTTAACTGATCAATAACGCGATTAAAACCTAAATACAAATCATGATTACCAAAGCCGTAATAGGTTCCGAGCGGCGCCTTCAGGCTAGCAAGCGACTGATCAAGCCAAGAAAATTCTGCCTCCGTGCCGTCAAAAAGATCACCAGTAATAAAAATCGCCGCCGGCCGCATATCAGAAACGGTTTTAGATATCCTATCAAAAAAAGCTTGGCGGTAAATCGGCCCTAAATGCAAATCAGATAATTGGACTATGGTTTTCCCTTCCCATTCAGCCGGCAAATTCTTAATAAACACTTCGTAATCACTAATTTTGGGATAAAAAGCGCGATAAACACCAAAAAGCGACCAAATTATCGCCCCCGCCAAGAAAATAATCTTAAGAAAAAGATCAGATGCTGGCCAAGGAGAAAAAGAAGAAGCAATCTTGATAATCGCGATAATCGCCGCCATCAAACAGAGGTTAAAAGCTAATCCGATCCAAAGAGCGGAAAAGGTATAATAAATCCTGGTAAATATATTTTCCCAACGATTAATTATATAAGAAGAGACTATCGAATTAAAAAACAAACCAAAAAGGATTATCGCCACCATTACTTTTCCATAATTCGAAGTAATATGGAAAAAACGGACAAAGAAATACCAAAAAGCGCCATGTCCAGCGAAAAGCACAGTTATTGAAATTCCGAAAAACAAGAATTGCATCATATATTAAGCGATAAGAAAGCCGTCTTTCAATTAGCGACCGGAAAAAGGAAATTCAGCCAAGCGGCCGCGTTCTCCTAGTTCCTGTTCTATAGCTAAAAGACGATTATACTTAGCCGTCCTTTCTGAACGAGCGGGAGCGCCGGTCTTTATCTGGCCGCTACCCATAGCAACAGCTAAATCAGCAATAAAGGAATCCTCGGTCTCGCCACTGCGATGAGAGATAACTGATGTCAGGCCATTTTTTCTAGCTTCTAAAATAGCGGCAACTGTTTCCGATAAAGTTCCTATCTGATTTAATTTTATTAAAATAGAATTCTGATCCTGCATCCCGTATTTCTTATTCCCGTG
>CAYPAS010000035.1:0-8324 GCA_964408785.1 uncultured Gammaproteobacteria bacterium
AGTCGACCTGGCTTCAGACGGAATTTCACGAGTTCCGCCCTACTTAAGAACACTAACCACGAAGAGCTTATCTTTTTCACTTACGGGGCTATCACCGTCTCTGGCTGAGCTTTCCAGCTCATTCAATTAAAGATAAACTTTTTTGACTTCGCCCGATTGATCTGGCAATCGGCGTTAGGTCTTGCAACACCGAGAAAACATATGGCTCCAGAGCCTTCTGATATCAGCTTGGCGAACCAAGCCAATATCTCAGTTATCTTGGTTTAGACTTCTCCCTTTTCGCTCGCCACTACTAAGGGAATGATTATTATTTTCTTTTCCTCCGGCTACTAAGATGTTTCAGTTCGCCGGGTCTTCCAGCCTGACCTAAAAGGTCTGGCTTCCTCTTTCTTCAAAAGAGGGGGTTACCCCATTCGGACATCTGCGGGTCAAAGGTTGCTTGCCACCTCACCGCAGCTTATCGCAGGCTGCTACGTCCTTCTTCGTCTTCTTGTGTCAAGGCATCCACCGTATACTCTTATTGAGATTTTCCCACGCTTTTATCTTAAAGCGATAAAAACGCTTGATATCTTGCTACAGCTCCTTATGCCAGACGAAAAGAATTGGCAAAAAGAAACAAGATATCGATTTTTCGATTTTTTTTGATGTCTTTACATTACTTGAGTTGTTAAGGTCCTCAGGGCGCAAAAAAACCGCATTTAAGCGGTTCTAATTAATCGTAAAATAGACAATTATTTAGAATCGCTTTTTGTGAAGCAAAATTGATTTTTTTTGCATATTGCTTTGGGTTTTTAAAGCCCTTCTCAAAACTGATTCCAATTATACCTTTTTGAAAAATAATGTCAAGGGGCAAAAATCAACTAAAAATGGCCATATTATGGCCATCTTTTTGAAAATAAAATAAAGTTTGTGTTTTTAAAGCCTAGTTATCAAGCAACTTCGGATCTTCCATGTCCCTTTCAGCCACTTCACGTTCTATTTTGCCTTCTTGATAAAGTTGTTTTATGTGTTTATCTAAAGTAATCATGCCAAAGCTGGCGCCAGTTTCTATAGTGCTTTTTATCTGAGCAATCTTGCCTTCACGAATAAGATTGGCGACAGCAGAATTATTAATCAATATTTCATGAGCCGCAACGCGCCCCGAAGAACGCAAAGGCAATAGACGCTGAGAAATCACCGCTGATAAAACCGAAGAAAGCTGCGATTTTACTTGTGATTGTTGATAAGGCGGGAAGGTGTCAATAATACGATCGATGGTTTGAGCGGCGCTATAAGTATGAAGAGTGGCTAAAACTAAATGGCCAGTTTCTGCCAAAGTAACCGCGGTTGAAATCGTTTCCGGGTCACGCATTTCTCCAATCATGATAACATCAGGATCCTGACGCAAAACATGTTTCAAACCACCGGCAAAAGAGTTCATATCGGTTCCCAATTGCCTTTGAGAAATAACGCTTTTATTTGGCTGGAAAATATATTCTATTGGATCTTCCAAAGTAACAATGTGCCGACTCTTATTATCATTAATATAATTTATCATGGAAGCTAAAGTCGTCGACTTACCGCAACCGGTCGGGCCAGTAACCAGAATAAAACCCTGCGGCAAATCCAAAAGCTTTTCAATAATCGGCGGCATGCCGATTTCCGTTAAAGCCTGCTTCTTATCGCTGATAACGCGAGCCGAAACCATGATATTATTTTTTTCAAAAGCAAAATTTATACGATAACGATAATTATCTATTTGATAACCTAAATCTAAATCGCGATCGAGCAAAAAACGCTGGCGCTGTTCTTTGGTTAAAAAAACATCGAGCAATCCTTCTAAGTCGAGAGCGGAAAGCGGCGAAAAACCGGCGCTCTGATCAATAGCGGAAGCGTCAACTAATTCACCATCAATACGCAATATCGGGGCTTGGCCGAAAAAAAGATGAATATCCGAAGCTTGATGTTCGGCGGCGAAACGGAAAAGTTTCTTAATATCCATATATTGAAATTATTTTAAAATGATTACCAGCCAAATTTCTTTATTCCTTTTTCCGCGGCGTCAACCTGCGCTTCCTGTTTAGAAGATCCTTCGCCCACGGAAACCTGTTCGTCGCCCAGATAAAGGCCGACGGTAAAAATCTTAGCGTGATCCGGTCCCTTTTCATCTAAAATCTGATAATGCGGCGTAATACCTTTAGCCTCCTGTGCTCTTTCCTGGAAATGTGATTTAGGATCGAGGTAGGAGCGATTTTTTAGGATGTCATCTAATTTTGAAATGACATACTTTAAAATAAAAACCTTTGGCGCTTCGATTCCCTTATCTAAATACATCGCGCCGATAATAGCTTCAATACAATTGGCTAAAATATATTGGCGTGATTTTTTATTTTTATCACGGGCTTCGCCTTTGGAAAGATAGAGATGCTCTTCGGCGCCTATTTCCTTAGCGACTTCATAAAGCATCTTGGCGTTAACTAAAGAAGCGCGCCAGTTAGTCAAATCTCCTTCCGGCGTGTCTTGGAAATTATTATAAAGATATTCGGTAACGACAATTTCTAAAACTGCGTCGCCTAAAAATTCCAAGCGCTCGTTGTGTCCGATGCCGAAATCAGGATGCTCGTTCAAATAAGAACGGTGGACCATGGCCTGCTTCAATAACAAAGGATCATCGAAAACGACGTTGATCTTTTTTTGTAATTTTTCTAAAGATTTATTTTCTGGCATAAAAATATAGCGCCTTTAGGCGCTAGATTATTATTTAACTTCTTCTTGCGCGACAGCCTTTTCCTCTTCTTCGCGCTTGCGAGCTTCGACTTCTTCTTTATTATCCCTTACCTGGACATCCGGACGGTCATTATATAAAGCACCAAGCACGCCATTGATAAATTTTCCGGAGGAATCATTGCCAAAGGCTTTAGCTACTTCAATAGCTTCGTTGATGGCGACGCGCGGTGGTGCTGGGGTAAACAATAACTCAAAAATACCGAGCCGCAAAACATTGCGATCGACGATAGTTATCTGATCGAGTGGCCATTCAGTCGCGTATTTGACAATGTAGCGATCAATTTCTGAAAGATTAGCTCTGACTCCGTTAACCAATTCTTTAGTAAAGCCTTGGTCATCAAAATCGGGAGCGAAATTCGACAGGTTATAAGAAATAAGCTCATCAACCACCTCATCTTTTTGTCCGTTACAATCCCAGGCAAACAAAGTTTGCATGGCGATAGTCCTGGCTAGATGACGGTTAGACATAGCGTTATTTTTTAACGGCCGCTGATTTTAATTTGACTTTGACGACTTCCTTGCCCCGGTAATATCCGCAGGTTTCACAAGCGGTGTGCGGCTTAACGGCGCTGGCGCATTTAGGACATTTGTTTAAAGTCTGTTTCTTTAAAGCCAAATGAGCCCTTCCTTTGTGGGTTGCGCTATGAGTCTTTCTCTTTTTAGGATTAGCCATATTGCTTAATTAATTTATTGTTAGGAAATTTTATCCCTATTGCTAAGTATAACCAAATATTATGATTAGTCAAATCTAACGGTAATTATTAGATTTTTGGTTTAGGGCCGACAAGCTGTTCAAATTCGTCTTTTTCAATCGTCTCTTTTTCTAGTAATTCCTTGACGATTTTCTCTAATTCCGCGCTATGTTCGGAAATAAGCGTTTCAGCTTTTTTCTCGCCCTGTTTAATAAATCCTGATATTTCTTCATCAATCTTTTCCGCGACTTTTTCGCTATAATCCCGCTGTTCGTGGATTTCTCGGCCCAAAAAGATCATTTCTTCTTTTTCGCCGTAAGTGCGCGGCCCCAAATTATCGCTCATACCGTAATCGGTTACTAATTGACGAGCAATAGCTGTCGCGCGGCGTAAATCAGAAGTAGCGCCGGTAGTTACTTCGCCAAAAATAGTCTTTTCTACCAAGTGGCCGGCCAACAAAACCGCGATTTCTGAAATAAATTCCGATTTAGCGTGTAGGCCGCGATCCTCGGTCGGGACTTTAAGGGTATAGCCGCCAGCACTGCCGCGAGCAATTATGGAAACCTTGTGGACTGGATCAGTATCAGGCAAGAAATGCGCGACTAGAGCATGTCCGGCTTCGTGATAGGCGGTAACTTTTTTCTCTCTTTCGGTAATCACCCGACTGCGACGTTCCGGACCGATCATCACTTTTTCTATCGCTTCAAAAAGATCGTTGTTTAATATTTCCTGACGATTATCACGGGCCGCTAAGATAGCCGCTTCATTCAAGACGTTGGCTAAATCAGCACCAGAAAAACCGGAAGTCCTTTCGGCAATCAGACGAAGATTAACTTCCTTAGCTAAAGGTTTTTTCCTGGCGTGAACTTTCAATATTTCTTCCCTATCTTTTATATCCGGCAAATCAATCATTACTCGCCTATCAAAACGGCCGGGGCGAAGCAAGGCTGGATCTAAAACATCGGGACGATTAGTCGCCGCGATAACAATAATATTCTGCGTCGGTTCAAAACCGTCCATTTCTACTAATATCTGATTCAGGGTCTGTTCTCTTTCGTCGTGACTGCCGCCCAAGCCAGCGCCACGACGGCGGCCGACGGCATCAATTTCATCAATAAAAATAATACAAGGGGAACTTTTCTTGGCTTTTTGGAAAAGAGAACGGACGCGCGAAGCGCCGACACCGACAAACATCTCAACGAATTCTGAACCAGAGATATGGAAAAATGGCACTTTAGCTTCGCCAGCCACCGAGCGAGCCAACAAAGTTTTACCAGTACCAGGCGAGCCAAGCAAAAGAACGCCGCGAGGAATACGAGCACCTAACTGATGGAATTTTTTCGGGAATTTCAAGAACTCTACGATTTCCATTAATTCTTCTTTAGCCTCTTTAGCGCCAGCCACGTCCTTAAAAGTGGTTTTATTATTATTTTCTAAATTAAAATCTTTGGCATTCGATTGTCCGAAATTCATCGCTTTGGAATTCGAGCCCTGGACGCCGCGCAACATGAAAAAAATAACGGCGCCGAAAAGAATGAACGGCAATAATATCGGTAATAAACTATTAAGCCAATAATTCCAACCATTTTCGTCTTCGATATTTATCTTGACCGAGGCTAATTTCTCTTGATTGACCTGAAAATCGTTGAGCAAAGACGCTAATGACTCACCGTCTTCTTTACGGACTAATTCTTGTTTGCCGTCGGATAATTTTATCTTAACTTGATTACCACTAACAGCCAGTTCACTAACTTGTCCGGCATTAATCTGGCTAATCATTGTTCCTAAATCGACCCGACTTACGTCCGACTGCTTATCGGAAAAAAAACTAAAAACAAAAGCCAACAAAAAAACAATAGCGAAAAACGAGGCAAAGCTCTTGATTAATCTACTCATTTTATTCTGGGATTAAATAATAATTATAGTAACATTATAAGCTGACTTGCTCTTTTTGGCAATACAAAAACACCCGTTTTTACGGGTGTTTTTTATAGCAACGTTAAACGTTTTGCTTATTCTTTGTTAGCCTTGGCTTTCTTGGCCTTAGGAGCTTCTTCCGCAGTTTCTTCTTTTGCGGAGTCTTCCTGAACTTCGTTTTCAGCGGCATTCTTGCGTCCTTTGAAAGCGAGTTTCAAACCTAAACGGTGTTCGCTAGGAGAAATGCTAACTACTTCGAAATCACGGACTTCATCCTGGCTGAATAAATCGCTAATCTTATCCTTCGGACCGATATTTAGCTGGCTAACGTGGGCCAAACCATGGATTTCGTCATCAAGCTTGATGAACAAACCAAAAGGATTAACCTTAAGGATGGTGCCTTTAACTACCTGGCCGATCTGATATTTAGCACTGGCTTCCAACCAAGGATCTTTGAGAAGCTTCTTAGCGCTTAAGAAAACCTTGGCGCCATCGATAGAAATTATTTCCGCATTAATCTTATCGCCAACCTTGTACATCTCGCTCGGAGAATCGATGCGCTGCCAAGCTAATTCGGAGATATGGATTAAGCCTTCGATATTGTCACCAAAAGAAACGAAAACGCCGAAATTAGTAATCGCGGTGATGCGTCCTTCGACCATCATGCCAGTCTGATATAAATCTAAAGCCGGCTTCTGCTTCTTATTCCAAACATCTTTTTCACTGAAAATAATCTTGTTATCTTCTTCGCTCAAAGTCATGACCGTTACTTCAAATTCCTGGCCGACAAAAGATTTTAATTTCTCCAAGATTTTACTCTTATCACCGCCGGAAATGCGCGGATAATTTTCGGGAGCTAACTGAGATACCGGCAAGAAACCGTCGATCTGGCAATAACGGCTAAGAAGACCACCTTTATTAGCATCGACTATTCTAACCTTGACCGTAGTCTTGTCTTTCAAGGCCTGGCGCAAACGCTTCCAAGCTTTTTCCTGACCGACTAAGCGGAAAGATAATTCTAATTCGCCATTTTCATTTTCGGTGTCGATGACAGCCGCTTCGATTTCATCACCCGGTTTTAAATTGCCGAATTCCTCGACTTCATTATAAAGTTCCGGACCACGGACAACACCCATTAAGATTCCATCGATGTCTAATTTGACCTCTGATTTAGAGGCGGTAACGACAGTGCCCTTAACAACTTCGCCGACTTGAGGAATATTGGTTTGATCCTTTTCCAAAAGTTTTGCGAATTCGCTTAATTGTTCTAAATTCTTGTCTTCCATAATAAGTAGCTTTTTTAACAATAAAAAAAGCGTCCTTAACCCGAACAAAGTCGAGTCCCTCGGCCACCTCAGCTGGATAATCCAACTTCTAAATCCTTGGGTTTTATAAAAGGTGAAAGACTAATTGTTGATTTGATAATACAGTAAAATTATTATTTTGTAAAGATTGCTTGATATATTTGACTATTTTTAGGGAAATTAATGTCTATTCAGCAAAAAAGAGGCTTTCGCCTCTTTTTTTATTGCTGTATTTCCATTAAAGGTTTTGGGGCTTCGCCGGTATTTGGCAGCGGCTGGGTCTTATCGGTAGATTCGATATTTAATTTCACTTCGGTATTAACAGGCGCTTTATCTATTGCCGGAGCATTGGCCTCGGACGGAGTTTTTTCTACCTGGAAAGAATTATTACTGTCATCCTGGACTCGGCGGAGGCGATAGGAATCTTGATTATTGTAATCGCCATCTTGGCAACCGCAATTTTCCTTAGAAAAATCCCGATTCCTAGAATTTCTCATTGAAAATTCGCCAGGGCGATCCGTCTGCCGGTCGAAATGATAGGCACTGCGATAATCGCGATTAAAATTAAAACTTGATCCGCTGGCAAAACCGGCGGCAAACAAAACCAGGGCGGCAAAAACCGCCAAGCAAACTTTCGCGGTCTGAGTAGAAAAGACGCGCGTCAAAGTGCTTTTAATTTTTCCTTCTTCCATAAATTTAATTATTTATTGTCTTATATTGTTTATACGCCTGAAAAAGAAAAATCTTCTGGATTTTGTTTTTGGCCTAATTATTAAAAAAGTCCTGCAGATATTGCAAGGCTAAAACTATGCTTGGGATCCCTTTGGTTTTCTTGTTAATTTTACAAAAAACTTAACAATAAAATAAAGAGAAAAAAACCACAAGAAACAACCGAGGCTAACTAAAAAACCAAAACCAAAGAAGATGACGCTAAAAAACGAATAATATATAGAAAAAAACATTATGAGCATAAAATCATCTTCTTTTTTTTCTTCTGATTTAAGCCGCCGTAATAATTTAAGTTCAGCTTCTTTTTTTTCTTCTGATTTTAAAAATAAACAGGAGACTAGAATACAAAGCAAAAATAAATATGAAACAAATAAAATGATAAACGGAAAAGAGTTGCAAAGAAAGACTTCAAGATCTTTTGCTAGATACAAAAGTAAAGACAAAAGTACAAAAAATACAAAAGAAAAAACAAAAAATTTTTGATAATTAAAAAATCTTAACGCCATAAAGATGCACAACAAAATAACCGAATTAGAAGAAACAAATAATATAAAATTTTCCGCTTAATGATTAATATAAATGCGATTCAATTTCCTCTCTTTATCCATTCAATAAAAAAGAACTAGCACTGCTAGCTCTTTTTTATTTGGAGCGGGTAACGGGAATTCCGCCTCATTCGCTTGCCGTCGCTCGCTCATTCGTTGTCCAGGGATTGCGCTAAGCATCCCCCGGATGCTTAGGCGATCGTTCGCTGCGATATTTGCCCGCTGGCAAATATCTAGCTCACTTCAATCCTGTTCGATTCCCGAATTATCAACCTCAAATAAAAAAGAACTAGCGCTGCTAGTTCTTTTTTATTTGGAGCGGGTAACGGGAATCGAACCCGTCTCTCGACCTTGGCAAGGTCGCATAATAA